>NZ_ALNO01000018.1:0-180691 GCF_000293015.1 Slackia sp. CM382 | reverse complement strand
TTCCCGTTTCGAACCGGCGCTTCTCCCTTCCTTATCGTTGCCGATTTTCCTGGCCCGTGCGCCCGCCGTTCTGGTTTAATCGTGCCGTCCCGGGTGGGGCGGCCCCTTCCCGCGCATGCCTTGCTATACTGTTTCGCGATATACGTATAGGATAGGATATGTGCATGTCTGATTCATCGCTTGAGAAGTCCCAGCTTGCCGAAACGGCGCTCTCGGACGAAACCGCTCTTGTCTCCCTTATTGAAAACCTCTCCTCTTCCTCTCGCATGACGCGCCAAAGCAGCGCTTCGGCGCTTTCTCTCGTTGCCGATAAAGATGCAAGCCTGTTGAGTAGCCATATCTCCGCATTCGTCGATGCTCTTAACCGTCCCGAGGCGCAGACGCGCTGGGAGGTTCTCGATATCCTGACCAAGCTTGTCGCGTTTGATTCGCGTTCGTGCGCTACCGCGATCAACGGCGCCGAAGCTGCTCTCTTCGACGAGGGTTCAGGTCCCTTGCGTCTTGCCGCCATGCGTTTTCTCTGCAAGGTGGGGGGCACTACGGAGCTGAGGAGCCAGAAGGTCTGGCCGCTCGTGGACGAAGCCATCCAGTGCTACCACGGTGATGTCGAATTCCTGTCCATGCTCAATGGCGTCATTGAATTCGCAGGCGGAACGCTGGCTGACAACGTGCGTGAGGAACTTAAGGAGCGCATGTCCTTCGACGCGTCGAACAGCAAGGGCTTGCTTCAGCGTCGCGCCCAGGAGATCCTCGACGCGCTCGGCTAGCCTTTGATGCGCCTCGAACCTCCCTTCCCCGCATGCGGGGAAGGGAGGTTTTTTCTTGCTTCGATGTTTCATCGCTCCGCTCGTCCGCGATGCGCGGTCGCGCATAGATGCTTTTGCTAGAATCAACCTCCGTGTAGTGATGGTTTTCCGTCCGCTTAGCGAACGGCGTCGACGAGGGGGATTCGTGTGTTCGGCGTCGTCGCGCCCGCGCGGGCTTGGCATCGTGAAGAAGGTAGGCTGAACAATGGCACATGCATCCGTTCTCGACGTCAACGGCAAGGCGTATCGTTACTTTTCGTGCGATTCCCTTCCAGGTGCGGAGAAAATGCCGTATACGCTGCGGATCCTTATCGAAAACGTCCTGCGCAACGCTTCGTCCGATGAAGCTGCGCAACGTTTCGCCCAACGCATCGTCGATGCCGGCTTGGCGGGCGTGCAGGGCGGCGAGATCGAATATATGCCTGCTCGCGTGCTCCTCCAGGATTTCACGGGCGTCCCCGTCTTCGTCGATCTTGCGGCTATGCGCGAAGCGGCGGAAGAGCTCGGGGGGAGCGCTTCGTCTATCAATCCGCAGATCCCTCTCGATCTGGTCATCGACCATTCCGTCATTGCCGATTGCGCCGGAACGCCCGATGCGTTCGAGGCGAACACCAAAATGGAGTTCAAGAGAAATGCCGAGCGTTATTCGTTTTTGAAATGGGCGCAGCGGTCGTTCGAGAACGTGCGCATCGTTCCTCCTGAAACGGGAATCTGCCATCAAATCAATGTCGAGCGCTTCGCTCAAGGCGTCATGACCACGGCGGACGATGAGCCGATCGCGTATTTCGATACGGTTGTCGGTACGGATAGCCATACGACGACGGCGAACGGTATCGGCGTGCTTTCCTGGGGCGTCGGAGGCATCGAAGCCGAAGCGGCCTGTCTCGGCCAGCCCGTCACGACGCTCGTTCCGAGGGTCGTGGGAATCCATCTTACGGGTCGGCTCGCCGCAGGCGTGTGCGCGATGGACGTCGCGCTTCGCTTTGCCGAGATCCTGCGCGCGAAAGGCGTGGTCGGTTCCTTCGTCGAGTGCTTCGGCGACGGCGTATCCTCTCTTTCCGCCACGGCGCGAGCGTGCATTGCCAATATGACGCCCGAATACGGCAGCACCTGCACCTTCTTTCCTTTCGACGAGAAGACGCTCGCGTATCTGCGCGTGACCGGTCGAAGCGAGGATCAGGTGCATCTCGTCGAGGCTTATGCGAAGGCCCAGGGTCTGTGGGCAGACGATGCCGAGCGCGTGTACGGCGAAGTCATCGATATCGATCTCTCGCAGATCCCCCGCGCCGTCGCCGGGCCGAGCCGCCCGCATGACCGCATCGATTTCACGCAGGCGCGCGTCGCGTTCGAGGATGTCTGTCGCGATCGCGGCCTGGACCGCTCTGTGCGCGCCCACGTCGATATCGAGGGATGCGGCTACGATCTCGCGCATGGGGCTATCGCCATCGCCGCCGTGACGAGCTGCACGACGGCGACGGATCCGGCCATGATGGTCGCGTGCGGCTTGCTCGCGCGCAACGCCGTGACGCGAGGCCTTGCGGCGAAGCCGTGGATCAAGCGGATTTTCGCGCCCGGCAGCCATGCGACGTCTCTTCTGCTCGAGCGCGCGGGGCTTTCGTCGAGCCTTTCCGCGCTTGGATTCGACCTTTGCGGCTTCGGATGCATGAGCTGCATCGGGAACTCAGGCCCTCTGAGCGCCGAGATGCATCGAATCTCCGCCGACATCGAACTTTCGAGCGTTCTTTCGGGCAACCGAAACTTCGAGGGGCGCATTTCCCCGGATGTTTCGCAGAACTATCTCTGCTCTCCGGCGGCCGTCATCGCATACGCGCTTGCGGGCACGATGGACTTCGATTTCGAGACCCAGCCTCTTGGCGCAACGTCTGACGGCGATCGGGTATTCCTGCGCGACATCTGGCCGAGCGACGCCGAGATCGAATCCATCCTCGGCATGTACGTGAACGAAGCCCTGTTCGAAGAAGGCGGACAGGATTTGATGGAGGGTCCCGACGCTTGGAAGGCCCTCGGCGTCAGCGGGGGATCGACCTATGCTTGGGACGAACGCTCGACCTATGTTCGCCGCGCCCCGTATTTCGACGGCATGACGCGAGAGATCAAGGCCGTGCCGGGCGTATCGCATGCGCGAGCGCTCGCGGTGCTGGGCGACTTCATCACGACGGACCACATCTCCCCTGCGGGCAGCATCTCTTCGGACAGCCCCGCGGCCGCATACCTGTCCGCACGAGGCGTCAGCGAGGACATGTTCAACACCTACGGGTCGCGTCGCGGCAATCACGAGGTCATGGCGCGTGGCGGCTTCGGCAACGTGAAGCTTCTCAATATGCTTGCCGACGGGCGTCGAGGAGGATGGACGACCGATTTCATCGACGGGGCCGTCAAGTCGATCTTCGATGCCGCCTGCGACTATAGGGAGAACGGCGTCGATCTCGTCATCCTGGCGGGAAAGATGTACGGCAGCGGATCGAGTCGCGATTGGGCGGCCAAGGCTCCTCTGCTCCTAGGCGTCAAAGCGGTTTTCGCTGAGAGCTTCGAGCGCATCCATAGGTCCAACCTGATCGGGATGGGCATCATTCCTCTGCAGTTCGAAGAAGGGGAAGGCGTCGAGGCGCTCGGTCTCGACGGCAGCGAGGAATTCGATATCGAACCGATCGATTTCGGCGCCGGCGAGCCCGTCTTGCCGAATCCTCGCATCGTCGGCGTGACGGCTCGCCGCACCGACGGCACCGAGCTTCGCTTCAATGCCATCGTGCGTGTCGATACGCCGACCGAAGGCGCGTACATCGCTCATGGCGGCATCCTGAATTACGTGTTACGCTCTTTGACCGCCGTTTCATAGAAAGGACGTGTATGGCGCGCAACGATAATCCGCTCGACAGCTTCTTCCAGCAGATCTTCGCAGGGGTGCCGATGGGGGACGTGCGTTCCGACGATGCCGGGATTCCTCACGTCGATTTCTCCCAGACGGCCAACGTTTCCGACATCAAGGATCGTTTCGCGGCTATGAGCCGCAGGTCGCTCGTGGGAATCGCGGCGGTTGCCCTTATCGTGCTCGGCTGCGCCTACTGGTGGTTCCATCCCGCGCTCAATATCCACAACCCCGATATCTGGGCGCTTCTCTTCCCGCTGGCGATCGCGCTGTTCGTGCTGTTCCGTTCGGCGCGCGCGACCTACGAGAAAGGCGGTGGCAGCCATGAGCCTTCGCCGAGCAAGGCGAAGCTCTTCAAGGGGCTTGCCCTCATCCCTCTCGTCGTGCTTGCGGCGGGAATCGTCGGATGGCTGCTCTCCGCGTCGTTCTTTCCCGGCAACGCGAAGAAGTTCGCATCCATCCTGCCGACCGAGGAATACGAGTTCGCCGAGGATATCGCGCAGGTCAATTACGATGAAATCCCTGTTATCGACCGCGATTCCGCCGTGCTTCTCGGCAACCGCACGATGGGCTCCATCTCCGACCTCGTGAGCCAGTTCGAGATCTCGCCCATCTACAGCCAGATCAACTACAACGATCGTCCCGTGCGGGTGAGTCCGCTTGTCTATGCCGATCTCTTCAAATGGCTGCAGAATCGCGGCACCGGCATCCCCGCTTACGCGATCGTCGACATGACGACGCAGGATGCGCAGGTCGTGCGTTTGGATGAAGGCAAAGGCATCAAGTACTCCGAAAGCGAGCCTCTGGCCCGCAACATCGATCGCTACGTGCAGCTCAAGTACCCTACGTATATGTTCGGCGAGAAATCGTTCGAAATCGATGACGAGGGGAATCCCTGGTGGATCTGCCCGGTGCGTACGTTCACGCTCGGCCTTTTCGGCGGCGAAACCGTTTCTCGCGCCGTGCTCGTGAACGCCGTGACGGGGGAGACGCAGGATCTGGCCGTCGACGAGGTGCCTGGGTGGGTCGACCGTGTGTATCCGTCCGACCTGCTCATTCGTCAGTACAACTGGCGCGGCGCCTACAGCAACGGCTGGTTCAACAGCTGGCTCGGCCAGAACGGCGTCGTGCAGACCACGCCGGGCATCAACGGAGCGGCAGGGTACAACTACATCGCGAAGGACGACGATGTCTGGCTGTATACGGGCGTGACGTCGGCGACGGGAGATAATTCCATCATCGGCTTCGTGCTCATCAATCAGCGCACGGCCGAAAGCCATTTCTATTCCGTTGCCGGCGCGACCGAGGAATCGGCGATGTCCTCGGCAGAGGGCCAGGTTCAGAACCTGCGCTATGCCGCAACGTTCCCTCTGCTCATCAACGTATCCGATAGACCGACGTACTTCATGGCGCTGAAAGACGGCGCGGGCCTGGTCAAGAAGTATGCCATGGTCGACATCGAGCGCTACCAGAACGTCGCCGTGGGTGACACGGTCGCCGAGACGCAGAAAACCTACGAGTCGCTGATCGCGGCCGATGGCGGGTCCGCCGACTCCGGTGCACCGGCCAAGACGTTCGAAGCGTCGGGCACCATCGCTACGGTCGCGCAGGCGGTGATAGAAGGGAATTCGCACTTCTACGTGACGCTCGAAGGGGATGACCATATCTACGACTTCCCGCTTCCGGCGCTCGTGCAGGTGGTCGGATACGGCGTGGGCGATCATATCTCGTTCTCGTATGCGGAAGGGTCCCCGACATCCCCGGTGAGCGAGATCGCGGATGCGAAGCTCGCCGCAAGCGCATCGGCGTCCGGCGGCTCTGAGGGAGCGGGCGCACCTGCGAGCGGGGCGGCTTCGGGATCCGTATCCGCATCGGAGAACGAACCGGCGGGAGGCGCGACCTCCGCTTCCGCATAATGGGAACCGTGCGGAAAGCATGGACGGCCTTCACTGCGGATGTTTTCCTTGACGGGCCATCCATGCAACACTAAAATAACCAGTTGCGTCCAATAGGGCGTGTGGACATACGTTTCCGCTACCGAAGACAGCAGGTACCTACGGGTTCAATTGCAAGAGCAGCCGGCCGAGGTGGTAAGCAAAAGCGATTCTTTTGCGGCCCCTGAGTCTTCATGGCACAGGGGCCGTTTCCTTTTCGTTGTGCGAGGACGACCCCACCCACGCATGTGGCGGATGCGTTCGAGCAGAACGAGAAGGAGGTGAACAGCATATGCCGAACAAAAGCAATATCGAATCCGTTGCGAAGATCGTGGACGAGATCAAGGAGGCAAGCGCCCTCTGGATCGTCGATTACCGCGGCCTTACCGTGAAGGAGACCGAGACCCTTCGCCGTGCCGTGCGCGCAGCGGGCGGTCATGTGTCCGTGCATAAGAACACTCTTGTGAAGCTTGCGCTCAAGGAGACCGAGCAGCCTGCGATCGACGAATTCCTCGCCGGTCCTTCAGCTTTCGTCTTCGCAGGCGCCGATGCCGTCGCTGCGGCCAAGGCCGTCAAGGACTTCGCCAAGGACAACGAGAAGCTCGTCATCAAGGGCGGTGTCATGGATGGCAAGGCATGCTCTGCCGCTGACGTGGAGGCCATCGCCTCTCTTCCGTCTCGCGAGCAGCTCATGGGTCAGCTCGCCGGGCTTATCTCCGGCATGGCCCGCGGTCTCGCGGTTTCCATCGGCGGCGTTTCTCGCGGCCTCGCGGTCGTCACGTCTGCGGTCGCGGAGCAGAAGCCTGCCGCATAATCACGCCCATTCCGCGGTGCGCGGCATAGGGTGTGGATACATGAAATCGATTGCCGCCTGATGGCGGCCTTTGAAAGGAATAAGAACATGGCTAAGCTTACCAACGAAGAGATCCTCGAGGCTCTCAAGGAAATGACCCTTCTTGAGGCCTCTGAGCTCGTCAAGGCTATCGAAGAGACCTTCGGCGTCTCCGCCGCCGCTCCTGCGGCCGTGGCCGCCGCTCCTGCCGAGGGTGGCGCCGCTGCCGCCGAGCAGACCGAGTTCGACGTCGTTCTCGAGGGCTTCGGCGACAACAAGATCGCCGTCATCAAGGTCGTGCGCGAGATCACCGGCCTCGGCCTCAAGGAGGCCAAGGCCGCCGTCGAGGGCGCTCCTGCTCCGATCGTCGAGGCCGTCGACAAGGCCAAGGCCGAGGAAGTCAAGGAGAAGCTCGAGGCTGCCGGCGCCGCCGTCACCGTCAAGTAGGTTCGTTTCTTGCGGCAACGATGCCGCCTGAAATGCGTAAAGGGAGGTCGGAGGCTTCATGCCTGCGGCCTCCCTTTCATATCGTCGCGTTCTGCGTATCGGAGGAAGCATGCCGAAGCATCACGGATCGACAGAGACCGTCGAAAAGACCAATGCCATGCGCATCCTCGATGCCGCAGGCGTATCGTACAGGGTGCATCCGTATGAGGAGAACCAGAGCCTGACCGGCGTCGAGGTGGCGCGCCTCATCGGGCATGATCCCGACAGCTTCTTCAAGACGCTCGTGACCCGGGCGAAGGACGGATCCTGCTTCGTCTTCATGGTCCCGGTCGCATGCGAGCTCGATTTGAAGAAGGCGGCACGTGCCGCAGGAGAAAAGAGCCTGTCCATGCTGAAAGCCCGGGATCTTCTTCCAACGACGGGATACGTGCATGGAGGATGCAGTCCGATCGGCATGAAGAAGGCGTTTCCGACGTTCATCGACGAGACGGCGGAGCTTTACGACGTCATCGCATGTTCCGCGGGGCGCATCGGCTGCGCCATGGATATTCGATTCGACGACCTGCGTCGCATGACAGGAGTCTCCACGTACGACATCACGGCATGACATCGTGCTCCTTCTTCGTCAAGCGATCGCGCACGGTGCCAAGGCGGTGGAAAAGGAGTAAAATAGTCACTTGCATTTGTTCGGGTGCTTTGCCATAATGTGCAAGCTGTTTTTCAGCTGTCCCCATAGTCTAGAGGTCAGGACGCGGCCCTTTCAAGGCTGAGACACGAGTTCGATTCTCGTTGGGGGCACCATCTTTCGCATTGCTCGAGCACTTCGTGCTCGAGTTTTTTTATATTCGGAAACGGTGCGCGGCGATCGTGCATCCGGACGATCCTGATGATCGGTGCGGCCTGCGTTCGGGACGCCCTGCGTGCAAGGAGGAGATTTGGCCGTCGAACGGGTGATTCTCACGCCGAACCGCATGAGGGCCGCAGAAATTCGCCGGTTCCATGCCGATGGTTCCCGCACGCTGTCGTTCGGCGTGAAGGTCACGACGCTTTCCTGTTGGATCGATGACCTCTGGAGCGTTTGGGGCGATGGCCGGCGATTCACGGACGTGCGGCTCCGCCGCCTTCTCATCAAGCAGGCGATAGCGAAGGTTCCGGGCCTCGAGCCGACGGCGGGCGCGATCCGTCTCGTGGGGGAGGTCGTCGAAGGGGCCGCAGGCGTCATTCGCCTTCCGTCCGATCGAAAGGCCGTTCCCGATGCCGGACCGGCGGAGCTTCAGGTGCTGGATTGCGCGCGCATCTTCGCCGAGCTCGCGGCGGCGCATGGGCTCATCGAGCGCGGCGACGCCATCGCGCATCTGGCCGAGTCCGTTCCCTCGCGATTTCAGGTGACCCTTATCGAGCCCGGCCCTTTGTCCGGACCGGAGCGCTTTCTGTTGGAATCCCTCTCGACGTCGCTCGATATCCGACCGGCCGAGGCCGCGGTCGACCGGGCTGCTCCCGGTGTGGAGGCATGCTTTCTGCTTCCTGGAGGCGCCTATGCGCAGCCGCGCATCGTGGCCGATTTCATCTGCGAGAGGCTCGGTGCGACGCCTGCGATGCCTTCCGTTTCGTCTCGGGATGCGACGTGCGGGGCCTCGCGTGCGAACGCCTTCGTGACGAGCGTCGATCCGCTGCGCCTGTACGAGGCGACCCTTGATCGCCTTTCTCGGGAGGGGATCGCATCGGCCGTCATCGCCGTCAAGCATGCGAAGGATACGAATTTCGGTCGAGCGCTTCTGTCTCTGCGTGCGTTCTTGTCAGAGCGGGGAAGCCTTGCGCTCGGGCGTTCGCGATGCCTGACGGACTTCCTTCTTTCTCCCTTCTCGGGCTATTCGCTGCGCGAGGCGTACGCGATCGACGCGGCGGTCAGAGCCGATCGTCTGATGACCGTCGATGCATGCATGGATCGCGTCATTGCGGGGCGCGAAGAGTCCCGCTACATGTCCGAGCTCGTCGAAGACCTGGATGCGGATATCCTGTGCGGGTATCTCGTCGAATCCGCCTCCCGCCACCGCGACGGGGATGAGGCGTATCGCCAGGAGCAGATATCCGCGATACGCGCCTGGCGGCAGTGCGCCGAGGCCGTACGCTTCGTAGGCGGATGCATCGAAGACGCGTTCGAGCTCTTCTCGGCGGCATCGATCGACGTTTCACGTGCGTCGGGACCCGATCCCCGCGTCGTCTACGCGCGCCAGGAGGACGCCGCGGGCTTTGAGCCGGGGCGCTTCGATGTCGTCGTGGCGTGCGATATGACGACATCGTCCTATCCGGTGAAAGATCCCTCCGATGCGGCCCGCACGCTGCTCGGCAAACTCGGCGTCGCCGGTTCCGAACCGCCCATCGATCGGCAGCGTCGGCGTTTCATGCGCGCGCTGCGCCTTGCGAAATCTTCGTTCGCGATCGAGCGTCCCCTCAACGACGAAGCCGCCGCCCCGGCGTATCCGTGTGCGGTTCTTCAAGAATACCTGGATGCCTGCAAGGATGCTCCCGACGATCGAATGGCGCGGCCCTTCGATCTGCCGGCCTCCTGCGCGGATGCGGCGCGATCGATCGGCGAAGATGCGCTCTATGAAAACGTCGTCTCCTCCGCCTCGCCCCAGAAGACGAAAACGACGATCGAGCTGCCCCGGCCGGGGGAGATAGCTCCGGCATCGCTTCCGCGTCTCGTGCTGCGCCATGCGCTTCCCGAAGGAGGATGCGCGCCCGTTTTCTCTCCGAGCCAGATAGAGCGGTATCTTGAATGCCCCTATCGGTGGTTCGTCGAGCGACGCGTGAATCCTCGGGACATCGACGAAGGATTCGGACCGTTGGAGAAGGGCGACTTCGCCCATGCGATCTTGCACGATATGTATGCGCAGCTCATCTCCGAAGGCGTCTCCAAGGTGACGGACGCGGTGGTTCCGCATGCTCTCGACGTTCTGGACGCATGCTTCGACGCGCGTCTTTCGGCTCAGAGGGCCGTCGATGCGGCCGATTCCTTCTCGTCCCGCCTCATCGCGACGAGCGAGATGGAGCGTCGCGAGGTCGGCGAGCTTCGCGCCGCCTTGCATAGGCTGGTCCGGTTCGAGCCCTCGTTCCTTCCGCACGGCCGTCCCGTCATGCTCGAAAAGCGCATTTCCTTGGAAGACGGCGTCGCGTACGCCGGCGTGCGCATGCGCGGGACGATCGATCGCGTGGATGCGACCGATGCGGGTTGCGCGGTCGTCGTGGACTACAAGGGTTCCGCAACGTCGGCCCACGATTCGTTCTCTGCGGACGGGACCGTGCAGGGGAAGGTGCAGACGCTGATATACGCGCAGATGATCAGAAGGAGCCTCGGGCTCGACGTCGGCGCGGCGGTGTATCTGGGCTATCGGGATGCGCGCGTCGCAGGCGCGTTCGATGCCCGTCGTTTCGGCCCCGAGCATTTTCCGGGCATCAAGCCGAAGGGCGCCGCATGCGGCTCCGGCGGGCGCATGTCCTTCGAAGATCTGCTCGATGCGACGGAGGAACGCGTGGCCCGTGCGCTTTCCCGGATGCAGGCCGGCGACATAGCTCCCGCTCCCGTCGACTCCGCGGCCTGCGCATGGTGCGCCGCATCATCGTGTTCGCGGAGGAGGGGCTAGCATGAACAAGGATGCATGCAATCCGGATCAGCGTGTCTGCGTCGAAACGCTGGACGCGCCTTTGTTCGTCGCTGCGGGTGCGGGCAGCGGCAAGACGTTCACGCTGACCCAGCGCATCGCCTGGGCGCTGCTCGACGGGTCGGGTCCCGACGGCGGTCCCTTCGCGTCTTCCATCGACGAGATCATGGCCATCACCTTCACCGACAAGGCGGCGAGCGAGATCAAGGCGCGCGTCAAAAGCACGTTGCGCGCCGAGGGGCTTGCGGAAGAGTCCCTCAAGGTCGATTCCGCCTGGATATCCACCATTCATGGCGCCTGCGCCCGCATCCTGCGCGAGCACGCCTTGGAACTCGGCATCGATCCTGATTTCCAGATGGCTTCCGACGGCTTCGTCGCCGACGCGCTCGCCCAAGCGGTTGAAGAGGTGTTGATCGGTCACGAAGAAGGATCGGCCGACGGTTCGGTCGATGCGCTGTTCGCCGCATATCCGCCGCGCTCGACAGGGCATGGAGGTACGTCGGTCGAGGACATGCTGATGGATATCGCGCAGGCGGCGGCCGAGTCGCCTGCGGGTATGGATTCCGTCGTCGATGCGGGCGCGGGCCCTGCGCCGGTCGTGCTCGCCCAGCAGGCGCTCGACCTTGCCCGCACGATCGCGCCATCGCTTGCAGGGCTGAACGACAGCTCTTCGAAGCGTGAGTTCGAAGCCGCGTTGCACGGGTGCGAGCAGAAGCTCGACGAGCTGCTCTCTTCCTGGTCGGAAGGCGCCGACGAACGTTTTCTCGGCATCCTCGGGGCTTTTCCCATGCCGAAAAGGACGTTCGGGAAGGGCGACAACCCCTATGCCGCGCACGTGGGCGAATGGGCGCAGGAACTCGCCGAGATCTGCCTGAACGCCCTGCAGGCTTCGGCACGGATCCATTTCGCGACCTTGCGCGGCCTCGCATCCGACGTTCTCGCCGCATTCGAGTGCATCAAGCGCGAGGCCTGCGTTCTCGACAACACCGACCTCGTCACGAAGGCGCACCGCGCGCTTGAAGACCATCCGGCCATAGCTCGAGAATACGCGCATGCGTTCCGGCTCGTCATGATCGATGAGTTCCAGGATACCGACCAGATGGGCATCGACATGGTCATGCGCCTGTCGGGCGGCGGCGCGCGCCTGTGCACGGTCGGCGACGCGCAGCAGAGCATCTACCGATTCCGCGGCGCGGACGTCGGCGTGTTCCGCGCGCACGAGGCGCGCATGCGTGCATTGGGAGATGCGGCGATGGTCCGCACCTTGGATACGAACTACCGCAGCAACGCCGATGTGCTCGCGTTCGTCGACTGCCTGTTTTCCGGGCGCGCGATGTTCGGGGCCTCGTTCATGTCTCTGCGCCCTGGACGGGACGAATCCCGCATCGATACTCCGTATCGGGGAAGCGCGCCCCGCATCCAGGTCGTGCTGGTGCAGCGATCCAAGCCTCCGAAAGGCTCATCCATCGACTCCTCATGCAAGACCGCCGTCGCGGCGGACGCGATCGCGCGCCGGTTCGAGCGCCTGCGTGCCGAAGGGCATCGGGCGCGGGATATGGTCGTGCTGCTCGGCCGCATGACGAACGCCGATGCGTTCGCTCGCGCCCTGAGGGGGCGAGGATTCGAATGCGTCATCGCCGGGGGATCGTTGTTCGGCGAGGCGCCCGAGACCCGGGCCGTCGTGAGCCTCGTTCGGGCGATCGCGAATCCCAACGACGAGACCGCCCTGCTCGATACGCTCGAGAGCGATCTGTTCGCCGTGGGCGACGATGATATCCTTTCCCTGGTCACGGAATGCAGGGAAGACGGATCGATCGCGCGGCGCGCCCTTGCGCGGGGTTTCTGGGATCTTCTGGATCGCGAGCCGACAGTCGGGATATCGCAGGGACTCGCGCATGCGGCGTCCGTCCTGGACGCATGCTGCCGCATGGCCAGAACGTCGACGGTCGAGGACACCCTTCTGCATGCGCTTGCGGCTTCAGGCTGGCTGGCGCGCCTTGAAAGCCAAGGCGCCGAAGGCATCGCACGTGCGGGCAACGCGCTCAAGGCCGTGCGTTTCGCAGCTGGCCTCGCTGCCGAGCTCGGCTGCGGCATCGCCGGCGTGGCGTCTGCGATGCCCGATCGCATCGTCCGAGCCAAGGAGGCTCCGGGCGCGCTTTCGGCCGGAGAAGGCGATTTCGTGCGCATCATGACGGTTCATTCGAGCAAGGGGCTCGAGTTCCCCATAGTCGCGGTTGCGGAGATCGGCAAGGGCAAGGAGCCGACGAACGAGGCGTTCCTATCGACCCGCATCAAGGGAGTCACGTATGCAACCCTGCTGCCTCGAAGCGCGTTCCTGCCGAAGGAACTGAAGAAGAAGGCCGACGCGTTCGTGCTGCCCGAGGACGTCCGAGCCGACGTCGATCGGCTCGTGGCCTCGTCGGAAAGCCCCGCCTCCCGTCGCCGGGCGATCGTCGCGTACGAAACGGAGCAGGGGCGTCAAGAAGCACAGCGCCTCATGTACGTGGCGCTGACCCGTGCGAGCGAAGCCCTCGTCCTCGTCATGGACGTCGACGACAATGCCGCGCATGATATCCGGGCCTATGCACCCCTTGACGGCGCCATCAGGAATTCGATCATGGGATTCGGCGGCGATTCCCTCGCGGATTTCCCTTCGGGCGCCTCGACGCTGCCGTATGGAGGATCGGAGGATGCGGCGTTCGAGAGGATCGTCATCGGCGTGAACGACGAAGGGGGCGTCATCGTCACGGGGGGAGACGGCGAAGCTTACCGTTGGGGCGATGCCGACGCCGACGAAGGGGAGAAGCGTGTTTTCGCCATCCCCGAGGCCATGCCCTCGCGCATGCCCTCCGTTCCGTTCGGACCCGAAAGAGAAGGCTTCGAAAGCTATACCTCGCTTTCGTCCCTGGCCGGTGCGCTTGATGCGAACAAGGGAGGCGCGTCTGCGACGGCCCGCGAAGGCGTGCCTTCGTTCGACGAGGCATCGGAGGCGGGGATAGATCCTTTCGCGGACGATGCGGAAGAAGGCGCGTTCGGGCGCGCAGGCGCGGCGTTCGCGCTCGACGAGGATAGGGCGACCGACGTAGGCGCGGCGTTCCATGCGCTTGCCCAGTGGTCGGTCGAGGAATTTGGATCCAAGCTCTCGTCCTGTCGCTGCGACGCTTCGCGTCGCGAAGGCCTTCCTCTGCCGCCGCCCGATCGCATCGCGGCGACGGCACAGGCCTTCGGCGTCTCGTCGAGCGCCGCGCCGCGCCTGGAGGCGGCCTGCCTCCGGTGGACAGGAAGCGCGTGCGCCCGGGAAGCGATCGCGTGGCCGAACCTGCATGCCGAATATCCGTTCTTCATCCCGATGGGCGCGTCTTCCGACGGGTCTGAGGAATGGGTCCTGGAAGGGTCGATGGATCTGTTTTCGGGAGAGGAGGACGGATCGTGCGCGCGCATCGTCGATTACAAGACCGGCGGGCGCTTCGACGACGCGCCCGAGGATATCCTCGAAAGGCATCGCCTGCAGGCGACCTGCTATGCCTTCGCCGCGCTGTCATCCGGCTACGATCGCGTCGAGGCCACGTTCGTCTATGTCGAACAGTCGGATTGGCATCGAGACCGCGAACCGCGATGCGTCGTCTATTCCTTCGACGCGGCAGACCTCGACGGCATGCGCGACCTGCTCGAGGCCATCCATGCGAGGAGGGTCTGCCCATGACGGACGCCGAGCCTCGCCCAGCTGGCGATTCGCCTGCCGACTCCGCGCCAGAGGGCGCCGTCGAATACGATGCCGTCGTGCTGCCGGCCGTGCATAACAGCATGGTGGGCAACAAGGGGAAGAACACGAAGCCGGAGCTTCTCGTGCGACGCCGGCTGCGCGAAGAGGGGCTTGCCGGCTACCGTCTTCATTGGCGCGTTCCCGGGCATCCCGACATAGCCTATCCGGGCAAGAAGGTCGCGATCTTCGTCAACGGATGCTTCTGGCACCGATGCCCGCATTGCAACCCGTCGACGCCGAAATCGAATCAGGACTACTGGGTGCCGAAATTCAAGCGCAACGTCGAGCGGGATCGCGAGAACGTCGCCGCGCTCAAGGCCGATGGCTGGCGCGTGCACATCATCTGGGAATGCGAGTTGAAGAAGAAGGCGGTCGAGAACACCTTCGCCCGGTTGATTCCCCAGCTTCGAGAGGAACTGGGGAAGGGCGAGGGCGGGGCGCCGCAGGCTCAGGATGCTTCGTGAGAAGCCATGGGCCTACGGCTCGGCGTCCGTCAGCCTTCCCTGCGCGACGACAGGATCGCTTCGATCGATGCGATCTTCACGCAGCAGACGAAGACTTCGAGCGCGCGTTCAAGCTCCTCGAGGGGCGGAAGCGTCGGCGCGATACGGATGTTGCGATCGTCGGGATCGATGCCGCCCGGCCAGGTCGCGCCTGCTCCGGTCATGGTGACGCCGGCTTCTTTCGCAAGCGCCACGGTGCGTTTCGCCGTATGCGGCAGTCCGTCGAAGCTGACGAAGTATCCGCCGCTCGGATGCGTCCATGCGGCTCCCGTGCCGGCGAGTTCGCGATCGAGCACATGTGCGACCAGGTCGAACTTAGGTCGGATGATGGCCGCGTGTTTCGCCATATGCGCGGCGAGGCCATGCGCGTCGTGCAGGAAGCGCACGTGGCGCAGCTGATTGAGCTTGTCGTATCCGACGGTCTCGCAGCCGACGCGCTCGATGACGTCGTCGAGGTTGCGCCTGCTCGCCGCGACGGCGGCGATGCCGGCTCCGGGCAGCGTGACCTTCGACGTGCTTGCGAATTTGAAATAGCGGTCGGGATGCCCCGCCTCTTCGCAGGCGCGCGCGATGTCGAGGACACGGGCCTGACGACCCTCGTCCTCGTAGAGGTGGTGGATGCAGTACGCGTTATCCCAGAAAATGCGGAAGTCAGGCGCCGCGCAGGGCATGGCGGCCAGACGCCTGACCGTATCGTCGGCATAGACGGCGCCGGTGGGGTTGGAGTACTTCGGCACGCACCAGATGCCTTTGACGGAGTCGTCTTCGGCGACGATGCGCTCGACCTCGTCCATGTCGGGGCCGTTTTCGGTCATGGGGACGACGACGGGTGTGAATCCGAGCCTCTCTACGATGCGGAAATGGCGATCGTAGCCGGGCACGGGGCAGATCCACCTGGGTTCAGGGAGCGTCTTCCAGGCAGGACGGCCGGCATATCCGTAGAGCATGCCGGCGACGACGAGGTCGTACATGATGTTGAGGCTCGAGTTCCCGAACACGAGCACGTCGGCCGGGTCATGGTCGAGCATCGATGCCATAAGGCGCTTCGCCTCGGGAATTCCTTCGAATCCTCCGTAGTTCGCGCAATCGGTGCCGTCTTCGGCGATGAGATCGTCCGCGGCGCCGATCGCATCGAGCATGGGCAGGCTGAGCGCGAGCTGCTCGCGCGAGGGCTTGCCGCGGGCCATATTGAGGGAAAGCCCCTTGGCCCGGTGCGTCGCATATTCGTCGCGCAGAGCGGCGAGGCGCTCCTCGAGCTCTTGGGATGAAAGGTCTGCGTAGGGCACGGCGGCATCTCCTTCGATTCGGCGCGCAGGCGCGCATTGCCTTTTGCCCCTGCACTTTAGCAAAATGGAGCAGGAGGGAGCGTCGCGATGCGCGCGATACTCTATAATCTGCCTTCTCCGTAAAGCGAAGGGAATCGCATATGATCGCACCGAACCAGCATGACCTCTGGGTCCTGCTTGCCATGGCCCTCTATTTCATCGTCGTCCTCGCGGTGGGATTCTTCTATATAAAGAGGTCGAATGCCGACAGCGACAGCTACTTCATCGGCGGCCGCGGGCTCGGCCCCTGGCTCACGGCGCTTTCGGCGGAAGCGTCCGACATGTCGGGCTGGCTCCTCATGGGCCTTCCCGGCGTCGCGTACTTCACCGGCGCATCCGATGCGGTCTGGACCGCCGTAGGCCTGGCTGCGGGAACGTATCTCAACTGGCGTTTCGTCGCTCGTCCTCTGCGGAAGTACTCGGAGGTCGCGGGGAATTCGATCACGCTTCCCGATTATTTCTCGAATCGGTTCCATGATTCCAGGAAGGTGCTCATGAGCACCGCCGCCGTCATCATCCTGGTGTTCTTCAGCGTCTATGCCGGCAGCTGCTTCGTCACCTTCGGCAAGCTCTTCACGACGCTGTTCGGCGTCGACTACACGACGATGATGATCATCGGCGCGCTCGTGGTCTTCGCCTACACCTTCATCGGCGGCTATCTCTCGGTCTGCACGACCGACCTCATCCAAGGCGCCATCATGGTCGTCGCGCTGGTCGTCATCTTCGTGGGAAGCGTCGCCATGGCCGGCGGCGTCGAGAACACCGTCGCGTTTCTGAGCTCGATACCGGGTTTCCTTTCGGGCACGACCACGGCATCGCCCGTGCTTGACGAAAACGGCGTGCAGAAGGTCGTCGACGGCATGCCGCAGTTCGGCGATGCGGTCGTCTACGGCGCCGGCGCGATCAGCATCGTGAGCGGCCTGTCGTGGGGTCTCGGGTATTTCGGCATGCCTCAGGTCCTCGTGCGCTTCATGAGCGCGCGCCATTCCGACGAGATCAAGAAGAGCCGCGTCATTGCGACCGTCTGGTGCGTCGTATCGCTCGCCTGCGCCGTATGCATCGGGCTCGTGGGGCGCGCCGCCATGCCCGATGCCCTGCTCACCGGAGCCCAGGCGGAAAACATCTTCGTCCTGCTCGCGCAGACCATGCTTCCGGCATTCCTCTGCGGGCTGGTGGTCTCGGGCATCTTCGCGGCGACCATGTCGTCGTCGTCGAGCTATCTGCTCATCGCCGGCTCGGCGATCGCGCGCAATCTGTTCAAGGGCGTCATCAAGAAGGATGCGACCGACCAGCAGACGATGTTCGTCGCGCGCCTTGCGCTCACGCTCATCCTGCTGTTCGGCATTCTGATCGCGCTCGACCAGAACTCCTCGATCTTCAAGGTGGTCTCGTATGCATGGGCGGGCTTCGGCGCGTCGTTCGGGCCCTTGGTGCTTTTGAGCCTCTACTGGAGAAGGACGAATGCGGCCGGCGCGTTCGCGGGCATGGTGGGGGGCGGATGCACGGTCGTGCTCTGGAACCTCCTCCTGTCGCCGCTCGGCGGCATCTTCGGAATCTACGAGCTCGTCCCTGGATTCATCGTCGCGACGGTCGCGATCGTGGCTGTCTCCCTTCTCACGGCTCCTCCGAGCGAGGATGTCGTGCATGAATTCGATACCTATATGGATGCCGACGTCTAGGCGTTTCGGGCGGGGTTTTCCCGATGTGGGGAATTTATCGGCGAGCCGGTCGAGCCATCGCGGCGATTTTCAAAGCCGATTGCCGGAATCCCAGTTCGCGAGCCTTGCATCAGGTGCTGAAGATACGATACGCCCGGAGGCGTGTAAAGTGTTGACACGCTAGGGACCCTAGCGTAATATACTTTCGCTCACGAGTTCGAAAGCCCTTTTCGATTGCGTGAGCTGGCAGCTTGAAAAGTACACATGAAATCGAGCACCTTATGAAACTGGGCGTGTGCCCGAGCGGTTAATGGGGACGGGCTGTAAACCCGTTGGCTCTGCCTACCTAGGTTCGAATCCTAGCGCGCCCACCAGTTTTGCCCGTGTAGCTCAGTCGGTAGAGCACTTCGTTGGTAACGAAGAGGTCACCGGTTCAAGTCCGGTCGCGGGCTCCAGTCCTGCTTTTTCGAAATGCTCTGCATTTCGCATTCGGCGGTGTAGCTCAGTTGGTTAGAGCACACGGTTCATACCCGTGGCGTCACTGGTTCGAATCCAGTCACCGCTACCATTCAGATTGAACGCGCGCCCCTTTTCGGGGCGCGCGTGCGATATCACGTATTTTGGCATTCGAGCCGAACCTAGAGGAGGAATAATGGCAAAGGAGAAGTTCGAGCGTACCAAGCCGCACGTTAACATCGGTACCATCGGCCATGTCGACCACGGCAAGACCACCCTGACCGCGGCCATTTCCAAGACGCTGTCCGAGAACGACGGCTCTCACGGCACCGCGCATGCCGACTTCACCGCCTTCGAGATGATCGACAAGGCGCCTGAGGAGCGCGAGCGCGGCATCACCATCTCCATCGCTCACATCGAGTACGAAACCGACTCTCGTCACTATGCTCATGTCGACTGCCCCGGCCACGCCGACTACGTCAAGAACATGATCACGGGTGCCGCCCAGATGGACGGCGCGATCCTGGTCATCGCCGCCACGGACGGCCCGATGGCCCAGACCCGCGAGCACATCCTGCTCGCCCGTCAGGTCGGCGTTCCCTACATCATCGTCTTCCTGAACAAGTGCGATATGGTCGACGACGAAGAGCTCATCGAGCTCGTCGAGATGGAGACCCGCGAGCTGCTCAGCAGCTACGATTTCCCCGGCGATGATCTGCCCATCATCCGCGGCTCCGCGCTCAAGGCCCTTGAGGGCGACAAGGCGTGGCAGGAAAAGATCTGGGAGCTCATGGACGCCGTCGATTCCTATATCCCGACGCCTGAGCGCGATGTCGACAAGCCGTTCCTGATGGCTGTCGAGGACACCATGACCATCACCGGCCGCGGCACCGTCGCCACCGGCCGTGTCGAGCGCGGCACCCTCCACATGAACGATCCTCTGGAGATCGTCGGCATCCGCGAGACCCAGACCACGGTCTGCACCGGCATCGAGATGTTCCGCAAGCTTCTTGACACCGCCGAGGCCGGCGACAACATCGGCTGCCTGATGCGCGGCATCAAGCGCGAGGACATCGTCCGCGGCCAGGTTCTCTGCAAGCCCGGCACGGTTACCCCGCATACCGAGTTCGAAGGCCAGGTCTACATCCTGACCAAGGAAGAGGGCGGCCGTCACACCCCGTTCTTCAACGGCTATCGTCCGCAGTTCTACTTCCGTACCACCGACGTTACCGGCGTCGCCCATCTGCCCGAGGGCACCGAGATGGTCATGCCTGGCGACAACGTCACGCTTCGTGGCGAGCTCATCCACCCGATCGCCATGGAGGAAGGCCTCCGCTTCGCCATCCGCGAAGGCGGCCGCACGGTCGGTTCCGGCCGCGTGACGAAGATCATCAAATAGACGATCTTTCAAAGAGGCGGGGCGTCTCGCTCGCCCCGCCTCTTTTCAGAGGCTGCTCGAAAGCGTGTACGTTTCAAAAGCCTCTATAATTGATTCTTAAAGGAGTATTCATGCGCACGTTGGTCACCTTGGCTTGCACTGAGTGCAAACGCCGCAATTACACGACCAAGAAGAACAAGCAGAATAATCCCGAACGCATCGAGATGATGAAGTACTGCAAGTGGTGCCGCAAGCACACGCTGCATCGCGAAACTCGTTAGGGTATACGATACAGGCCAGTAGCTCCAATGGTAGAGCGGCGGTCTCCAAAACCGCATGTTGTGGGTTCGAGTCCTACCTGGCCTGCCAGCTTGTTCAAGCAGCTTAGATGAGCTGCTTGTTTTGGGTTATGAGAGATTTAGCTCGATATGCATCGATTCCGATTTTACGAGCATGAGGATTAAAGAATGGCGAACAAGTCCAAAACGCAGAAAGCTAAGGCATCGGCCGCCCGCCAGGCCCGCAAGGCCGCACGGGACAACGCGCCCGAAGTCGTCGAGGCTCCTGCCGCCGACCAGGCCGCTCCTTCCAAGCTCAAGGGTCTCTTCATCAAGAGCGAAGAGTCCAAGGAGGAGACTAAGAAGGCCGAGAAGGCTTCTGCAAAGCCCAAGAAACAGCGTTTCAAGTTCCTGAAGGATGTTCGTCTCGAGCTTAAGCGCGTGACGTGGCCCACCCGTCAGGAGGTCATCCGCTGGACCGGCGTCGTGCTCGGCGCCCTGGTCTTCTTCGGCGTATTCGTCGCCGTGCTCGACGCGGTGATCCAGCCCATCGTAGTCGCCATTTCCGGTTTGGGGGCGTAAGGAACATGTCTAAGAAGTGGTACGTCGTCCATACCTATTCCGGCTATGAAAACAAAGTGAAGCAGACCCTTGAGACCCGCATCGAGATGTACGGCCTTGAGGACAGCATCGTTGACATACAGATTCCCACCGAGACCGTGACCGAGATCAAAGAGGGCGGTCGCAGGGTGGAAAGCGAGAAGAAGGTCCTGCCGAGCTACGTGCTCGTCCGCATGGAGATGAACGACCGCAACTGGGCGGTCGTGCGCAACACGCCGGGCGTCACCGGGTTCGTCGGCCCGGAGAGCAGCACGCCGTCGCCCCTGACGCGCGCCGAGTTCAACAAGATCATGCATCGCAACGACGCATCCGCCGGCGTTGCGGTTCCGAAGAAGACCTCGACGTCCCTCGAGGTCGGCCAGACCGTGAAGGTCACGAGCGGCCCTCTCGCCGAATTCGACGGCATCGTCTCCGAGGTCTCTCCGGAAGCGGGCAAAGTCAAGGTCCTCGTGTCCATCTTCGGACGCGAAACTCCCGTGGAACTTTCCTTCGATCAGGTGGCTTCCATCTAGGAAGCCGCCTTTCGGCGTTTATAATGGCTCTTCGCGTTTCGTGCGCCTTAGTGGACAGGGCTTCTCGCGCGATGCGCTGGACGACATAGGTTACGGTACAAGGTAAGGAAAACCAAGCAATGGCTGAAAAGAAAGTCACTGGCTTCGTCAAGCTGCAGATTCCTGCTGGCGCGGCCAATCCGGCTCCTCCGGTCGGCCCGGCACTCGGTGCGCAGGGCGTCAACATCATGCAGTTCTGCCAGGCGTTCAACGCCGCCACGCAGGCTCAGTCCGGTACCATCATCCCGGTCGAGATCACGATCTACGAGGACAAGTCGTTCACGTTCGTGCTCAAGACCCCTCCCGCGGCCGTTCTGATCAAGGAAAAGCTCGGTATCCAGAAAGGCAGCGGCATCCCGCAGCTCAAGACCGTCGGCACGCTCTCGCTCGATCAGCTGCGCGAGATCGCCGAGATCAAGATGCCCGACCTGAATGCGAACGACATCGAAGCCGCCATGGAGGTCGTGGCCGGCACCGCCCGTTCCATGGGCGTGCGCATCGAAGGCCGCGAGATGAAGAAGGTCTATGTGCCTTCCCGCAAGCTCGCCGAAATGCTGAACGCGTAAATTCGTCTTCAACCCCGCCTGGGGTATGTGGAAGGGTTCACATAAGCCCGCCATCACCACGAAAGGATTCTGAACGATGAAACTCACCAAGAGCCAGCGCGCCGCCGCCGAGAAGTTCGACGCCGCCACGCTGTACGCCCCCCTCGAGGCCTTCAAGATCGTCAAGGAGGTTTCTTCCGTCAAGTTCGACGAGACCGTCGAAGCCCACTTCCGTCTCGGCATCGACACCCGTCAGGCCAATCAGCAGCTTCGCGGCATGGTCGCTCTGCCCAACGGCTCCGGCAAGCAGGTCCGCGTGGCCGTGTTCGCCGAAGGCGCGCAGGCCGACGCCGCCCGCGAGGCCGGTGCCGACATCGTCGGTTCCGACGACCTCGTCGCCGACATCCAGGCCGGCACCATCGATTTCGATGCCGCCGTCGCAACGCCGAACATGATGGCCAAGGTCGGCCGTCTCGGCCGCATCCTCGGCCCCCGCGGCCTTATGCCGAACCCGAAGCTCGGCACCGTCACGATGGATGTCGCCACCGCTATCGCCGATCTCAAGGGCGGCAAGGTCGAGTACCGCGCCGACCGCTTCGGCATCGCGCACGTCATCCTCGGCAAGGTCAGCTTCGATGCTGAAAAGCTCGCCGAGAATTACGGCGCCGTCTATGACGAGATCGTCCGCATGAAGCCGTCCGCCGCCAAGGGCCGGTACCTCAAGTCCATCACCGTGAGCTCCACCATGGGCCCTGGCATCAAGATCGATCCTTCGGTCTCGCGCGGCTTCGCCGTTGCTGCCGAATAGCACGCGTAACCTTTCCGTGAAAAGCCCGTCTCGCTCGAGACGGGCTTTTTTCATAGCATGCTTCCGTCGAACGAAGGACGGGCATCGTGAACGAAGGATGTGCATCATGACCATCTATCTGAAGAAGCCCGCGCATATCGAAGCCATGAAGCGTTCGGGCGCGCTTTCCGCACGCGTCCTTCGCGAGGTCGGAGCACTCGTTCGTCCCGGCATATCAACATGGGAGCTCGATCGCTTCGTCGAGGACTTCATCCGCTCCCATGGCGGCACGCCGACGTTCAAAGGATACGGCGGCTTTCCCGCGAGCATCTGCGCTTCCGTGAACGATCAGGTCGTACATGGCATTCCGAGCAAAGACGTCATCTTGAGGGAGGGCGACATCGTCTCCATCGACACGGGCGCGACCGTGGACGGCTGGGCCGGCGACAATGCATGGACATTTCCGGTGGGGAAGGTCTCGCCTGAGGTCGAACGCCTGCTCGAGGTTACGGAGAAGAGCATGTGGGCGGGCATCGACGCGGCGCGGCCCGGCAATCGCATCGGGGATATCGGCCATGCGGTGCAGACCGTGGCCGAGAAGGCCGGCTTCGGCGTCGTGCGCGAGTACGTGGGGCACGGCATCGGACGGGACATGCACGAAGATCCGAACGTGCCGAACTACGGCAGGCCGCATACCGGCCTCGAGCTGCGCGCCGGCATGGTCATCGCCATCGAACCGATGATCACCATGGGAAACCGCCGCGTCCGGCAGATGCGTGACGGATGGCTGGTCTGCACGAGGGACGGCAAGCCGAGCGCTCATTTCGAGAAGACCGTGGCCATCACCGAGGACGGACCGGTCCTCGTGTCCGTCGAAGCGGATCATCGCAGGCCCGTGAACGACTGACGCTTCCGCGGCGCCGTATCTTCCGGGCAGGCTGCCGGTCGATCTCGGATCGCGGGGCGGGAGCGTGCGCGGATCGTGCTTCCGCACATCGGCGTCGAGGCTCGAAGCAACCATCTCGCGTCATTGCGGGACGCGACGCGAATCAAGGACGGGCCAGCCCGATTCTGCAAAGAAGCCGATTGATGAGGCCTGAGAGCATGGCCGATTCAGGCACCTTGAGCGCGAGCGCTCCGCCGAACGTCACCGCGAGCGCCACGATGCCTCCCGCGGCGATGACGACGAGCGCATGGGGAATGGAGCCGTCGAGCGGTGCCACGGTCGACTCGAGGACGCTCATGACGCCGAGCGCAGCCGCCGATCCGAGCGCTCCGAACACGAGCGAACGTGCGGTCGCGCCCAGCATGCTGCGGATGCCGATGCTGCCCATGGTGCTCTTCAGATAGACGAAGCAGGCGATGTCGATAACGACGTACTGGACCGTTTCGGCCAGCGCGATGGCGGCCATGCGCATGATCGGGTCGGCGATGAGCGCGCTCGAGCCGAACAAGAGCGTGAACGCGATGGATGCGACAGCCGAAGCTGCCATGATCGCGGCGTAGACGCCCATGCGCCTCAGGGCGGAAAACGCCTTCTGCAGATAGGTGCTCACGCCGTAGAGCGGCAGCGCGAGCGCGAGGAATGCAAGGTAGCTCGAAATCTGCAGGATGTTCTCGCTCGAGAACGCGCCGATGTGGTACAAGGTGACGAGCGGCGCCGCGAAGACCGCGAGATACATGGCGAAGGGAACCATGAAGAAGATGATCTGAGACGTGCCCGAGACGATGCCGCGTTTGAATCCTTCCAGATCGTCATGCGAGAACATCTCGGCGATCTCCGTGAACATGGCCGTCGTGATGGGGACGGTCAGAAACGAGTAGGGAAGCGTGTACCACAGGCGCGCGTAGGCGATGATGGACGGGCCGTTGTCGAAGGCGTTGTACGAGGCGGCGTTCTTGACCGATACGATGGCGAGCCCCATGACCATCACGATGGTGGCGGGCACGCCGATGGACAGCGTCTCGATGAGCGCGGGGTCCTTGAGATCGATATGCGGGCGGATGCGGATGCCGTTGCGCCTGAGCGCCGGGATCTGGATGGCCATCTGCACGAAGATGCCCAGCGGATTGCCGATGGCGATGATGAGCTTCGCGGCTTCGGGATCGCTCTGCGCGAAAAAGGCGTACAGCACGAACGTCGTCGTCACGATGACGTTGTTGAAGATGGGCGCCGCGCTGCTCCAGAGATAGTCGCGGGATGCGTTCAGAAGGCCGCTTACGATGGAGGACAGGCCGTAGAACAGGATCTGCATCGAGAAGAACCGGAAGAAGAAGATCGCATCGCCCATGGTCGACTGGTCGTTCAGGAAGCTCTGCGTGTAGATGAGCTGAGGCGCCAGGAAGGTGCAGACGAGCGCTACGATGCCGAGGACGACGAACGTGATGCTCAGCAGATTGCTCGCGTAATCGTTGCCGCCCTTCTCCCCGAGGCGTTCTTTGACCGATACGTACACGGGCAGAAACGCGGTCACCAGCATGCCGCCGATGACCATCTCGTAGAGCATCTCCGGCAGGTTGTTGGCCACCTGATAGGAGCTCGCGAGCATCGTCGAACCGAGCGCGAAGGCCATGGCCCATGTGCGCAGGAAGCCCGTGATGCGGGAGATGATGACGAAGAAGCTGATGAGCGCTGCAGCGCCGCCGATGTTGACGGATGCCGCCGAAGGCTCGTCGGAGGGCGCGCCTTCGCGCCGTATGGAATTACGCATGGGGGGCATATCGCGCTTTCCGTATTGGGTATAATGCGAAAGTTATGTGCATGATAGCTTCTGGAGCGTCGCATGGAAACGAGGCGAAATGAACATCCTGATTATCCGCAATAGCGCGAATCCCGATGCCTTCGCCGCGTCCGACGCGCTCTGCCGATACCTGGATTCCCGCGGCATCGCGCATGCCGAGACCGAAAGCCTTCCTCTTTCCATCGAGTCGCTCTCCGAAGAGCGCCGCGCGCTTTCGGTGCCCGCCTTCGACATGGTGGTGTCTCTCGGCGGCGACGGCACGATGCTTCATTCCGCGCGCCTGGTCGGCGAATCCAAGGTTCCGATCCTCGGCATCAACTTCGGCCATCTCGGCTTTCTCGTCGATTCCCCGGCCGACGGGGTCGAGGCCATCGTCGCCGCCGCGATCGCGGGAGACGTCGAGCGCGAGGAGCGCGCGAGCCTGACCATCGAGCTCACGACCGCCGAAGGGGTGCGTCTCGCCCCTCGCTTCGCCCTGAACGAGCTCGCGGTCACGCGTGGAGCTCTCGGACGCGTCATCAGCTTCGATGTAGCGATCTCGGGTACGCATCTCATGGAGCTGCGCGGCGACGGCCTCATCGTGTCGACGGCCACCGGCTCGACCGGCTACGCCCTCTCGGCAGGCGGGCCTCTCGTGGCGCCCGACTTCCGCGGGCTGATCGTGGTGCCTCTCGTCCCGCATACGCTCCAGTCCCGTACGGTCGTGACCGATCCGGACGACGTGGTGCATATCGATCTGACGCGCAACCCGGAAAGCCGCGAGGCGAGCCTTTTCGTCGATGGGGAGCTCATCACGCCCGATGAGCCGATCGAACACGCGACCATCCGCCGCACGCCGACGCCGACGGTGCTCCTTCGCTACAAGCGCGAGAACTTCTATCGCGAAATCGCCGGCACATTCTTCGGCACGAAAGACCAGAGGGGATAGGCAAGGATCCATGGCAAAGCACATCTTCGTGACCGGCGGCGTCGTCTCGTCGCTCGGCAAAGGCATCACGGCCGCATCTCTCGGCCACCTTCTCAAGGCGCGCGGGTATCGCGTGACCATGCAGAAGATGGATCCCTACCTGAATGTCGATCCGGGCACGATGAGCCCGTTCCAGCATGGCGAGGTGTTCGTCACCGACGACGGCCAGGAGACGGATCTCGATCTCGGGCATTACGAGCGCTTCATCGACGAGAGCCTGACCCGCGACTCCAATTTCACCCAGGGTTCCATCTATCAGAGCCTGATCGCCAAGGAACGTCGCGGCGATTTCCTCGGCGGCACGGTTCAGGTCATCCCCCATGTCACGAACGCCATCAAGGAGCGTTTGCGCCGCATTGCCGACCAGTCGGGCGCCGACATCGTCATCTCCGAGATCGGCGGCACGATAGGCGATATCGAAAGTCAGCCGTTCATCGAGGCCGCGCGCCAGTTCAAGAAGGAAATGCCGACGGGAGACGTCGTCTTCGCGCATGTCACGCTCGTGCCCTACATCGCGGCCGCCCACGAGGTGAAGACCAAGCCGACGCAGCACAGCGTCAAGGAGCTCCGCTCGCTCGGCGTCCAGCCCGACTTCATCGTCTGCCGTTCCGATCATGACATTCCAAGCGATGTGCGTGACAAGATCGCTCTGTTCTGCGACGTGGCGCCCACCGATGTGTTCTCATGCATCGATGCATCGAGCATCTATGCGGTTCCTCTCGCGCTGCATGACCAGGAATTCGATGTGCGCGTGCTCGCCCGGCTGGGCCTTGAGGCCCACGCCATCGATCTGACGCCGCTTTCCTTGTTCCTCGAGGCGCAGCGGAGCTGCGAGAAGGACGTCGCCATCGCCGTGGTGGGCAAGTACGTGAGCCTTCCGGATGCCTATCTTTCCATCACGGAGGCGCTCAAGCATGCGGGCGTGGCCGACGGCACCAGGGTCGACGTGCGTTTCGTGGACGCCGAGCAGGTCGATGGCGATTCGGCCGACCGTCTTCTGTCCGATTGCGACGGCATCCTCGTTCCCGGCGGCTTCGGCCACCGCGCGTTCGAGGGAAAGATCGCGGCCATCACGTATGCGCGCGAGCACGGCGTTCCCTTCTTCGGCATCTGCCTAGGCCTGCAGGCTGCGGTCTGCGAATTCGCGCGCAATGTCGCGGGTCTTGCGGGGGCGACGTCGTCCGAGTTCGACACGTCGGCCGCCCATCAGGTCATTTCCATCATGCCCGATCAGCTTGACGTTGTGGACAAGGGCGCGACGATGCGCCTGGGCGCCTATCCGTGCAAGCTCGTCGAAGGCACGCGTGCGCGCGAGGCCTACGGCTCCGAGATCGTCTACGAGCGCCACCGCCATCGCTTCGAGGTGTCGAACGCGTATCGCGACCGCCTGAAGGATGCGGGCCTCGTCATCTCGGGCGTGTCGCCCGACGATCGCCTCGTCGAGATGATCGAGCTGCCCGACCATCCGTGGTTCGTCGCCAGCCAGGCCCATCCGGAGTTCAAGAGCCGTCCGACCCGCCCCCATCCGCTCTTCGCCTCGTTCGTGGCGGCTTCCCTCGCGTACCGCGAGGCTCGCTAGGCCCGACGTGCCGCGCGATGTGAAAAGAAGGACCGTCGACGAAGAGGGGAGCGCTCTGTGCGCCCCCCTTCTTTCGTCAGTGCGCGACTTCCTCTCGTTTCTCTCGATAGAGAAGGGATCGTCGGATCTCACGGTTCGGTCGTACGCCGCCGATCTCGAGGATTACGTCGCCTTTCTCGATTCCGAAGGCGTGCATGCCGCGCGCGACGTGACGCGCGATGCGCTCGCATCTTACGTCGCCGACCTGTCGGGGCGCGGATATGCTGCGGCGAGCATCGAGCGGCATGTCTCGGCCTTGAAGGGGTTCCATGCGTTCCTCGTGCGCGACGGCCTGGTCGCGTCCGATCCCGCGTGTGCGCTTCCTCTGCCCGGCGTTCCCGCCCGACTTCCCGACGTGCTTTCGATCGATCAGGTGAATACGCTGCTCGATCAGGAGTTCCGTGAAGGTCCGCTCGGCGTGCGGAATGCGTGCGCCCTCGAGCTCCTCTACGGCTGCGGCCTGCGCGCAAGCGAGCTTTCCGGTCTCGATGCGGGCGACGTGTTCTTGGACGAGGGAATACTGCGCATCGTCGGCAAGGGATCGCGCGAGCGCATCGTGCCCATCGGAGGCAGCGCGGCGCGCTGCCTCGCATCGTATCTCGAGGATGCCCGGCCTCTCCTGCGTTCGCCGCGACGCCTGACGCCTGCGGTCATGCTCAACGCCCGCGGCGGACGGCTTTCGCGCCAGTCCATCCACTCGATCGTGCGCGAGGCGGGGCACGTCATCGGCATCAAGGATCTGCACCCCCATACCTTGCGCCACTCGTTCGCCACGCATCTGCTCGAAGGAGGCGCCGACCTCCGCGCGATCCAGGAGATGCTCGGGCATTCAGATATTTCCACGACGCAGATCTACACGCATGTCGACCGCACGCACGTGCGCGAGGAATACCTGAGCGCCCACCCTCGCGCCAAGGCCGCGTTCTGATCCCGTCCATCCATCCGCGGCGATCGGCAGACCTGCGTCGGTGACGGCACGCCGTCGCGCCTTCGGGTTCGGCGGCGTGCGCGCCACACATTCTTCATCGCGTGCTCCGCTTCCTCTCACGGACCATATCTAGGTCCTATCTTCCTTCGACCCCCTATATCTTCCCGGGGCTTGGCTCGGCATGTCTTCGCGCAGGTCGGCGTGGACTGAAAAGGGGAAAGCATGACATCAAAGTGGGGGATTTTCTTTGCGATGTGGGAGAAAGTGGGATAGAATGTGACCACTCGATTGGATGCATGCGACAGGGAGAAGGAGGCAGGACCCCATGACCGCTTTGTTCGGCGAATACCGCCACAAAGTCGATGCCAAGGGCCGTCTGACGCTTCCATCGCCGTTTCGCAAGGCATTGACCGAGGAAACCCAGCTCGTCGTGGTCCCCAGCACCAAGAACGAGTTCTTGTCGGTCTACACCGCCGAAGGCTTCGAGGCATGGGTCGACGCCCTGTTCGAAAAGCGCGGCGGCTTCAATCCGAGCGACAGGATGCATGTCCTCGCGCGCACGAAGCTGAATGCCAGCGCCGTGTCGAGCTCCATGGACAGCGTCGGTCGCATCAACCTCGCGTCCAAGCAGCGCGAGCTTGCCGACCTTGACAAGGACGTCGTGCTCATCGGCAACACCGACCACTTCGAAATCTGGGATGCGAAGCGTTGGGACGAGTTCCAGAGCAGCATCGACCTCGATGCGTTGCTCTTCTCATAAGTCCCTGGCGTGAGCGGCATGACAGACGAATACCGGCACACACCGGTCCTGCTCGCCGAGTGCCTCGAAGGACTCGCACTCAAACCACGGCACATCTTCGTGGACGCAACGCTCGGCGGCGCAGGACATTCTTGCGAAGCGGCTGGACGCTTGGGCGCAGACGGCCTCCTGATCGGCATCGATCAGGACGACGCGGCGCTCGCGGCCGCAGGCGAGCGCCTCCGTGCGCTCCCTGAGAAGGAGCGTCCGCGCATCAAGCTTCTCAAAGGCAACTTTGGTGATCTCGACGAGCTGTTGGTACGGGCCCAGGTGCCGGGGATCGATGGGATTCTCTTCGACCTCGGCGTCTCCTCCCCGCAGCTTGACGTCGCCTCCAGGGGGTTCTCCTTCAGGGAGGATGCTCCTCTCGACATGAGAATGGATCCGGGCAGACAAACCCGAAACGCAGCAGAGCTCGTCAACAGCGCAACCGAATCAGAGCTCGCTCGGATCATCTTCGAGAATTCCGACGAGAAATGGGCACGCAGAATCGCGCAATTCATCGTGGCGGCGCGAGAGGATGCTCCTATCGAGACGACAGGACAGCTCGTCGAGATCATCAAAGCGGCGATCCCCGCTTCGGCGCGTCGGCGCGGGGGACATCCGGCGAAACGGACGTTCCAAGCGCTTCGCATCGAAGTCAACTCCGAGCTCGATGCGCTCAAGAGGGGACTCGAGGCAGCGGTCAGGTGGTTGAACCCCCAAGGCCGCATCGCGGTCATCAGCTATCACTCGCTCGAGGACCGCATCGTCAAGAATCTGTTCGCGGACCTGTCTCGGACGTGCATCTGCCCGCCCGACCTGCCGGTCTGCGTATGCGGTGCCGATCCGGTGCTCAAGGTCATGACGCGCAAGCCCCTTCTTCCTGCAGAAGGGGAGATAGAGAACAATCCGCGAGCGCGCAGCGCGAAGCTGCGGATCGCGTGCAGGAAGTAGAAGCGTACGCGGGGCGATGAATCAGGGAAGGAGGGGTTCGAGCATGGGCGAAAGGGAATACGCACGCATGGGCGGCCGGCCGTATGGCCGCGCGGTCTCGTATGCGCGCGGGTATTACACGCACGGCGCCGAGGCCCCGGACTTCGATCGCGCATACCGTCCCCGTGTCGACGTCGTGCCCGGCCGCCGCATGCGGCCCGATATCGTCACGCTCCCCTCGAGCGTCATTGCCTCCGTGGTCATCGTCCTCGTCGCCGCCGCGATCGTCGCGGCGTTCGCCATGGTGCGCGTGACGCTCACCGCGGAAAGCGTCAGCATGTCCATGGAAGCGGATTCCGTCGCCGCGCAGATCGATTCCGCGCGCACGCTCGGCAACGACCTCGAGGTCCAGCAGAGCCGGCTTGCCAACGCGACCATCATCCGTTCGCAGGCATCGCGCCTCGGCATGGCCGCTCCCGCCGCCACGAGCGTCGTGACGCTCGACGACGATGTCGTCTCCACCGATTCCGACGGCAATCTCTCCCTTTCCGGAAGCATCGAAGCCATCGCAGCCCGGGGGTAGCCTCTATGGGCCTGGAATTGCTTTTCGACGACGGCGCGCCGTCCCTGTCGCGCCGAAACTTCGTGCTCGCCGCTTTCGGCGGCATCGCGGCGTTGTGGTCGGGACGCCTTTTGTATCTCCAAGTCGCGAAAGCGGATGAGTATTCCCGGATGGCGGAGGCGTCGCGCACGGTATCCTACGACGTGCCCGCCCGTCGCGGAACGATCTACGACCGCAACGGCAATGTGCTCGCGACGAGCGTCGACGCGACCACCGTCTACGTGAATCCCCGCGAGGTTTCCGATCCCCAAGGCGTCGCTGCGGCGCTCGCCGATGCCTTCGACGGCACGCAGGACGATTATCGCGAGCTTGTGACGCAGGATTCCACCTTCGTCTACGTCAAACGCAAAGCCGACGCCGATGCGGCGAAGGCTTTGCGGAGCCAGGGGCTTTCCGGCGTTCACTTCATCGGAGACACCAAGCGCATCTACCCGTACGGCTCGACGGCCGGCCAGGTCGTCGGTTTCACGAACATCGACGGCGAAGGCGTGTCGGGACTCGAGCTTTTCTACGACGACATCCTGCGCGGAGAGAACGGACGCATGTCCTACGAGATCGGAGCCGACGGCACATCGATTCCCGACGGCAGCAAGGTTGAGAACGAGGCCGTCGACGGCGAGGACATCATCATATCGATAGATATCGATATGCAGGCTTTCGTCGAGGAGAAGCTGCGCGGCCAGGTCAGGAACCAGGGCGGCACCGACGGAAACGCGATTCTGCTCGATTCGTCGAACGGCGAGATCATCGCCGTCGCCTCCACGCCGTACTTCAATCCTTCGGATACCTCGAAGGTGGAGGAGGGCGCGACGTCGGTGAAATCGATCACGAACGCCTTCGAACCCGGGTCGGTGTTCAAGACCGTGTCCGCCACCGCCATCCTCGAAGCGGGCACGATGACGCCCGATACCGTGGTCTACTGCCCGACGAGCATCGCGGCGGACGAGTACCGCGTCTCGGATATGCATGATCGCCCGGAGACCGATATGACGCTGCGTCAGATCATCCAGAATTCCTCCAACGTCGGCATATCGCGCTCCGTGGAGGATTACCTGGGCTTCGACAAGCTGTACGAGAAGATCAAGGCGTACGGCATGACCGAAGCGACGGGAGCGGATTATCCCGGAGAAGCGGCGGGGTACCATACCGCTTCGTCGGAGTGGTCGAAGATCCAGGCGTACAACGTGACGTTCGGGCAGGGCATCACCGTGACCCCCCTGCAGATCGCGCGCTTCTACGGCGCTTTGCGCAACGGCGGCGTCGCCTGCACGCCCCACTTCCTGATCGCGAAACCCCAGACCGACGAAACGCCCGCCTACGCGAGCGCGCGCATCATCGAGAACATCGCCGCGATTCCCGACATGGTGAGCATGCTCAAGACCGTCGTCGAGGAGGGAACCGGCGTCGACGCCGCCATAGACGGCTTCTCGGTCGCGGGCAAGACGGGCACGGCGGAATACGCCGTCGAGGGCGGAGGCTACGAGAAGTACGCCGCGAACAAGGACTTCTGCGGCTTTCTTCCCGACTCCAGCTCGCCTTTGGTGTGCTTCGTGGAGGTCGACCACGTTTACGACGATTCGCCGGCCACGCCGCTGTTCCACGATATAATGTCGTTCGCCATCGACCGGTACCGGGTCGTCGAGTAAACGCAGCGCACGCCCGAAGGCCAGGTCGACCAGTGAGGTGTCAATGGATTTTTCAATCGAAACAGCGGTGAGGAGGATCGGCGCGCGCATCGTCGTCGAGCCTTCGTCCCCGCTTTCGCGCGTCTCTTCGATCACATGGGATTCCCGTGCGGTCGAGCAGGGAGGCGCCTTTCTTGCGCTGAAGGGCGCCCGCGTCGACGGGCACGATTTCGCCGGCGCGGCCCTCGCCGCCGGCGCGGCCCTCGTCATCGTGACGGACGATCTGCCGGAGCAGGCGCTCGCCTTTGCACGCGAGGCGGGCTGCTGCATTGCGCGCGTGCCCGACGCGCAGCAGGCCTTGTCCGCGCTCGCCTCGGCCTGGCGCGAGGAACTATCCGCCCATGTCGTGGGCGTGACGGGGTCGGTGGGCAAGACCACGACGCGCGGACTTGCGGCGCAGGTCCTTTCCGCCCGCTTCAAAACCGAATCCACCAAGGGCAATTTCAACAACGAGCTCGGCCTTCCTCTCACGGTCCTGACCGCACCCAAGGACTGCGAGGCCCTTGTCGTCGAAATGGGCATGGACGGCAGGGGCCAGATCGCCCGCCTTGCCGCCGTCGCACGGCCCGAGCGCGCGATCATCACGAACGTGGGGACCGCGCATCTCGAATACCTCGGCACGCGCGAGAACATCGCCCGCGCAAAGGCCGAGATAGCCGAAGCCCTGCCCGACGGCGAAGGGGTCGCATTCCTCGCGGCGGACGGCGAATTCACCGAGTTCATCATCGAGCACGCGCGCCTGGCCGAACGCGGCATCCGCGTCGTGCGCTTCGGCGGCGAAGGGCACGCATCCGACGTCTATGCGACCGAGGTGGCGTTCGACGCTGAAGGTCGTCCGACGTTCGTGCTGCATGCGCAGGGAGAATCCTGCGCATGCGCGCTTAAGCTGCGCGGTGCGCATAACGTGCAGAACGCCTGCGGCGCAGCTGCGATCGGGCTTTCGTACGGGATGTCCCTTCCCGATGTCTGCCATGCGCTCGCGGGCGCGCAGGCCCAGGCGGGCCGTCAGGCGCTGCTGCGCATGCCGGGAGGCTACCGCCTGCTCGACGACGCTTATAATGCGAGCCCCGAAAGCATGGCGGCGTCGCTTTCGGTCCTGTCCTCGTTTTCGACGTCGGGATCGCGCATCGCGGTGCTCGGCGACATGGGGGAGCTCGGATCCGCTTCCGACGCGGGGCACGACTCCGTGGGGCGTGCGGTCGCAGGGGCAAAGATCGATGCGCTCATCTGCGTCGGCCCGAAATCCCGCCGCATCGCGCACGCAGCGCGCGCGGCCGGGATGGATCCGGCCCGCATCCAAGAGGTCGACGACGCGGATGCCGCCCGTGAGGCGCTTTCGCGCATCGTGCGCGCCGACGACGTCGTGCTGGCGAAGGCCTCTCACTGCATGGGATTGAGCAAGCTTGCCGAAGGAGCTGTCGACTGATGCTCTTCAACCATTTCTCGTCATATCCGACCTTCCAGGTCTTTCTCGGGTTCATCGTGGCCGCGGCGCTCACGATGGTCATCATGCCCGCGTGGATCAAGCTGCTGAAGCGGACCCATGTCGGCCAGCAGGTCCGCGCCGACGGTCCTGAAAGCCACCTGGTGAAGCAGGGCACGCCCACGATGGGCGGCGTCATCATGCTCGTCGCGGTCATCATCACGACGCTGCTCGTCGCCACTCCGTCCCTAGAGCTCGCATCCGCGCTCGTCGCGACGATTCTCATCGGGGCGCTCGGCCTGTTCGACGATGCATCGAAGGTCGTGCACGAACGCTCCCTCGGATTGACGCCCAAAGGCAAGCTCATCGGTCAATTCACGGTGTCCATCCTCTTCACGCTCGTCGTCGTCAACGTATGCCACGTCGCGCCCACGGTGCAGATTCCGTTTCTGCCCGTCATCGACCTCGGCGTTCTGACGACGACGCTGCCCATCGCGGGCGGCATCGACATTCCCTGGCTCTATGCGGTCTTCTGCGCGATCCTTTTGGCCGGCATGAGCAACGCGGTCAACCTGACCGACGGGCTCGACGGCCTGGCGGCGGGCACGGTCATGGTGTCCATGCTCGTCATGGGAGCCATCGCCTACGCATCCGACATCCTGCCCCTCGCGGTGTTCGGCGCCACGATCGCGGGCGCCTGCGTCGGGTTCCTCTGGTTCAACGCCTATCCCGCCGACATCTTCATGGGCGACACCGGGTCCCTCGCGCTCGGCATGGCGCTCGGTTGCATCGCCATGATCACGAAGACCGAGATCGTATCCCTCATCATCGGCGGCCTCTTCGTCGCCGAGGCCCTTTCGGTCGTCATACAGGTGCTGCATTACCGTCGCACGCACACGCGCATCTTCCTGATGGCGCCTTTGCACCACCACTTCGAGAAGAAGGGATGGAGCGAGGTCAAGGTGGTTATCCGTTTCTGGATCATCTCCGCCGTGCTCGCGGGCATCGGATTCTCGATCTTCTTCATCCAACCGTTCGTCTCGTAGCAGGGAGCGAAAGGTGCGTGCATGGCAGGATCATGCGCATCGTCCTCGCGTCGCGAGGCACAGCGGAGACAGGGCATCATCCCGTGCGCGTCGCATGCGAACGGCGCGGATGGGCGAGGAGGTATGAGCATGGACGGCCGATACATCGAAGGACGCAAGGCGGCGCCCGCCGATCTGGGCGACGTCTTGGTGCTCGGCTTCGGCAAGAGCGGACGGGCGGTCTGCACATACTGCCTCGATCGTCTGGGAGGCCGCGTCAAGAGCCTGACGGTCGCCGCGGGCGATCGGGACGACGACGCGATGCCCTTCGCGAACGCCTGCATGGAGCGCGGCGCACGCGTCGTTTTCGACACGTTCACCTTCGATGACCGCTACGACATCTGCATCGCCAGCCCCGGCATATCCCAGTTCTCCCGCTTCTACGAGAATGCGCAGGCCGCATCCTCCGAGATCGTGAGCGAGGTCGAATTCGCGTGGCGCGAAAGCCGCTCCGATTCCCGCTGGGTCGCCATCACGGGCACGAACGGCAAGACCACCACGACGACGCTCACCAAGCTCATCGTCGACGAGGCGGGGCTTTCTGCGGTCGCCGTCGGAAACATCGGCGACACCTGCATCGAGGCCGTCGCGGCCGATGCGGCCGACGTGTTCGTGACCGAGGCGAGCTCGTTCCAGCTCGCGTCCACCGTCCTCTTCGCACCCGATGCCGCCGTGCTTCTGAACATCACGCCCGATCATCTGTACTGGCATATGACCTTCGAGGCGTACGTGGCGGCGAAGAAGCGCGTATACGCCAATCTCGCGACGACGGCAGGCGTGCTCGCCATCGACGCCGTGACCGACGTCTCGCGCGCCTGCGTGAAGGAGCTGGCATCCGATCCCGCGCGCGGCTTCTCGTACGTGCCGCTCGGATGCGCCGCCGGTCTCGGAAGCAGCATGAAGGATGCGTGCGGTTCGGAGAACGCCGCCTTCGTGCATGACGGCATGCTGCGCATCTGCCTCGGCGACGAGGCGATCGATCTCGTGAGCATCGACGAACTCGGTATCAAAGGCGATCACAACGCCTCGAACGCGCTGGCCGCTTCGTGCGCCGCGCTTGCGCTCGGCATCGAGCCCGATACGATCCGTCGAGCCCTGCGCGCCTTCTCTCCTCTCGAGCACCGCATGGAACCCTGCGGCGCCGTCGCCGGCGTCGCATGCGTGAACGATTCCAAGGCGACCAACGTCGATGCGACGTTGAAGGCGTTCGCATCGTTTCGCGGTCCGTCGTCGCTCTTCCTTCTGGGAGGGCATGACAAGGGCACCGACCTCTCGCCGCTCGTCGAGGCGGCTAAGGACGGCTGCAAGGCGGTCGTGTGCTTCGGTGCCGCCGGCCGCCGGTTCTACGATGCGTTCGACGGCTCGGGGGTCAGGCGTGTGCTTGTCGAGCACATGGAAGACGCGTTCGATGCGGCGCTCGGGCTTGCGGTTCCGGGCGATACCGTTGTGCTTTCGCCCGCGTGCTCCTCGTTCGACGAATTCGACTCCTTCGAGCATCGCGGTCGCGTGTTCAAGCAGCTCGTCGCATTCCGCGCGGGACGGGGATAGCGGCATATGGCACGAATGGTCTACGATATCGATCGCGATTCCCGACGCGATGCCGACGCCCGCGGCGTGCCGGCGTCGGTCATGGCGCCGCGTCTCCTGCTCATCGCCGTGGCATTGCTGTTGACGATGCTCGGGCTCGTCATGGTGTTCTCCGCCTCCACGGTCGAATCCATCAGTCAAGGCAAGGGCATCTTCTCGTACGTGGGCAAGCAGGCCTTCTTCGCTATCACGGGCGTCGGCATCGCCGTCGTCCTCGCACGCGTTCCGTATCATGTCTGGCTCGGACGCGCGACCGACGTCGTGTGGGTCGCGGCGCTGCTATCCCTGTTCGCGGTCGCCTTCGCCGGCAAGGTCATCTACGGCGCGAAACGATGGCTCATCATAGGGCCCATCAGCATCCAGCCTTCCGAGTTCGTGAAGATCGCCTACGTCCTGCTCGCCGTGCGCATCATGGTGCAGTGGCGCGACGGGACGCTTCGAGGGAAGGAACTGGCGCTCTCGATCGCCGTCGGCCTGCTTCTGCCCATCCTCATCCTGTATCGCACGCAATCCGACCTCGGCTCCACGATGATCATCGCTGTCGGCATCCTGGCGGTGCTCTGGTTCGGTGAGATTCCCCTGCGCTACTTCCTCGGCGTCGTCGTTCTTATCGTCTGCGCCGGCGTTTTCACGTTGACCGTGGGATATCGCTCGGACCGCATTTCCGTTTGGCTCGACCCGTGGAACGACGGGCAGGGCGGCTACGGCACGGGGTTCCAGATGATCCGCTCGTTCTACGCGTTCTCGTCGGGCGGGCTGTTCGGTCTGGGTTTGGGGAATTCGCATGAGAAGTTCCTCTACCTGCCTGAAGCGGAGACCGACTTCATCTATTCGATCATCGGCGAGGAGCTCGGCTTCATAGGCGCCTTCGCGGTCATCGTACTGTTCCTGGCGTTTCTGTACGCGGGCTTGCGGATCGCCGACGGCGCGCCGGACGAGTTCGGCCGTCTCATGGCGTCGAGCCTCACGGTCATGCTCGTGTTCCAGGCATTTCTGAACATGGCCTGCGCCACGGGCATCCTGCCCACGACGGGAAAGCCGCTTCCGTTCATCTCGTCGGGCGGCTCGTCGCTCTGGTCGTCGTTCATCGTGGTCGGACTGCTGCTTTCGATATCGCACGGTTCGAACGTCCTGACGCCGCACGAACGTCGTCGCAATGACTTCAACGTGGTCGCCGTCGACCGCGGCGCGCGAGGCGGATCGGCGCGCCCGTCGCGCATGACGGGCGGTGCGGCCGACGAGCCCCGTCGTCGTTCGCGGAATGCAAGCGACGCGCCTCGGTCCTCGCGCATGGCGGGCGGCGCGACGCTTGCGTCCCCGCGCAGGACGCCTTCGGATATCGGGCTTGCCGGCGGGCATAGGCCGCGCCGTGCGGGACGCGAAGGCTTTAGGGAATTCGAGGAAGGGAAACGCAGATGAGGATCGTTCTTACAGGCGGCGGCACCGCGGGGCACATCAACCCGGCGCTCGCGCTTGCCGAGCGCCTCGAAGCCGACGGGCACGAGGTCTGCTACGCGGGCACGCCCACAGGCGTCGAAGCGCGCCTCGTGCCGCAGGCGGGCATCGCGTTCTTCCCCTTCGAGGGGGCAGGGTTCGATCGGGAGCGTCCCTGGACGATCGCATCGTCGACCGTGAAGCTCTACGCTTCGAGCCTGAGGGCCCGTTCGTGGATGAAGAAGATGCGGCCCGACGTCGTCGTCTGCTTCGGAGGCTATGTATCCATCCCGGTCGGATTCGCTGCATCGCGCCTCGGCATCCCCGTGGTCGTGCACGAGCAGAACTCGGTCATGGGCATGGCGAACCGATTCCTTGCGAAGCGCGCGCGCAAGGTCGCGCTCACCTATGCCGTGACGGAAAAGGACGTGAGGCCGGGGACGGCGGTCGTGACGGGCAATCCGGTCAGATCGAGCGTGGTCACGTCGACGCGCGCCCAGGGCCGAGAGATGCTCGGCGTGCCCGAGGATGCGACGCTGCTCGTCGTGTTCGGCGGCAGCCTCGGCGCCCAGCACGTCAACGAGGCGGTCTGTCGCCTGAAAGAGCGGCTCCTCGCCGTCGACGGCCTCTTCGTCGTCCACGTCGCGGGCACGGGCAATTATGAGGAGACGGCGTGCGCCTTGGATCTGGACGATGCCGAGAAGGAGCGCTGGAAGCTCTTCGCCTACCAGGACCGCATGCCCGAGGTGCTCGCTGCGGCCGATGCGGTGCTGTCCCGCGCGGGCGCGACGTCCCTGGCCGAGATCGCGGCCATCGGCGTCCCCGCGCTCCTCGTCCCGTTCCCGTACGCCGCGGAGGACCATCAGACCATCAATGCGCGCTCGTATGTGGAAAGCGGCGCGGCGCGCATGATCGCGGATGCGGACATCGATAGCGAGGAATTCGCGGCCCGTCTGCTCGAGCTCGTCTGCGACGAAGGGTTGCGCGCCTCCATGCGCGAGGCGGCGCGCGGGGCGGGTGCGCGGAATGCAGCCGTCGCGCTCGCGAACGTGGTATATTCCGTCGTTGGCGTTTCGGGCGCCGCGTCCTGACGGTCGCGTCCGTCGTCTATCGTTGGTTTGGCTCTAGGGAGATATTCATGAATGCAGGTTCGAATGTGCGACGCGTCCATTTCGTCGGCGTCGGCGGGGTGGGCATGAGCGGCATCGCGCGCGTCGCCGCCGATTTCGGCATGGCGGTTTCCGGATCCGACATGGCGACGTCCGCGTACACCGACCAGCTCGTCGCAGCAGGCATCCGCGTGTTCGTCGGCCACGATGCCGCCAACGTCGATCCCGCATGCGACGTCGTCGTGGCGTCGACCGCTGTTCCCGACACGAATCCTGAAGTCATGCGCGCCCGCGAGCTCGGGATTCCCGTTTGGCAGCGCGCGCATATGCTCGCTGAGCTCGGACGCGGCAAGAAGACCCTGGCGGCCGCCGGGACGCACGGGAAGACGACGACGTCCTCGATGCTCGCCGGAGCCGTCGATGCGCTCGGGCTCGATCCGACGTTCATCGTCGGCGGCATGGTCGACGCCTATCGCACGAACGCGAAATCAGGGATGGGAGACTATTACGTCGTCGAGGCCGACGAGAGCGACGGATCGTTCTTGAACCTTTCGCCCTACGTCGCGCTCGTCACCAATGTCGAGGCCGACCATCTCGACCACTACGTGGGCGGCATCGACGAGATCCGCGCGACGTTCAAGACGTTCATGGCATCGGTTCCCGCCGACGGCGCCCTCGTCGTCTGCGGCGAGGACCCATCGCTTGCGGAGCTTGCGGAATCGACCGGGCGCCGCGTCGTGTCCTACGGCTTTTCCCCGGCATGCGACGTGCGCGTGTCCGACTACGCCACGCACGGCGTCTCCAGCACGTTCACGCTGAGCTTTCCCGACGGCACCGTCGTCGAGAGCGGCTTGGCCAAGAATCCCGGTCGCCATAACGCCTTGAATGCGGCGGGCGTGCTCGGCGTCATCTGGGCGCTCGGCCTCGACGTCGCATCCGCGTCCGCGGGCATCGCGTCCTATTCGGGCGTGCGTCGCCGCTTCGATCTCAAAGGCGAAGCCGCAGGCGTCGCGGTCGTCGACGACTATGCGCATCACCCGACGGAGATCGCCGCGACGCTTGCTGCCGCGACGGGCCTCGATTTCAATCGCGTGCATGTCATCTTCCAGCCGCATCGCTATTCACGCACCGCATCCCTCGCTGACGAATTCGGTCCGGCGTTCGCGGGCGTCGATTCCCTTACGGTTCTCGGTGTCTATGCGGCGGGCGAGGATCCTATCGAAGGAGTGAGCGGCAGGCTCGTCGCCGATTCCGTCCGCGCGTGCGGCTCGGTTTCCGACGTGTCCTACATCGAGGATTTCGACGAGGCGATCCGTTCCGTCGTCGATCGGGCCCGGGAGGGCGACCTCGTCATCACGATGGGCGCGGGCAGCGTCACGAAGCTCGGCCCCGGCATCGTCGACGCGCTCTCGGCGCGCTAGGGGCTTCGCATGGCGTCCCTTCTCGGCCTGCCGCCTTCGTTTTCGGGATTCGTGCTTGAAAACGAGCCTATGAGCAGGCATACGACCTATCGCATCGGCGGGCCGGCGCGCGCGTACGTTCGCGCCGATTCCCTTCGCTCTCTCGTCGACGCCATCGACGCCTGCCGCATCCGCGGCTTCGGGTGGTTCGTTGCGGGGCGGGGAAGCAACCTGCTCGTGTCGGACGAGGGATTCGACGGCGTCGTGATCTCGCTCGGCGCCGAGTTCTCGTCGTGCGCCGTCTACGACGATCCCGACATCGTCGTGGCAGGCGCCGCATGCCCGCTTTCAGGCGTCGTGCGCAAGGCGTTCGAAGCCGGACGGTCGGGTATGGAATTCGCCGTCGGCACGCCCGGATCGATCGGCGGCGCGCTTCGCATGAATGCGGGAACGCGCAACGAATCCATCGGGATGCGCGTGAAGTCGGTGGTCTCGTATCGCCCCGGCGCGGGTCTCAAGCGATACGGCGCCTCGGACATATCCTGGGGGTATCGGTCCTGTTCGCTTCCGTCTGACGAGATCGTCTTGGAGTGCGAGCTTCTGACGAAGCCTGGGGATGCGATGATCAAGGCGCGCATGGAGGGGGCCATGGCGCGGCGCCGCAAGACGCAGCCGCTCACGTTCGCTTCGTGCGGCAGCGTGTTCAAGAATCCCGAAGGCGAATCGGTCGGCCGCCTGATCGAAGGCGTGGGCCTCAAGGGCCGGCGATGCGGCGATGCGCAGATATCGGATCTTCATGCCAATTTCATCGTGAACCTGGGGCATGCGCATGCTTCCGACGTCGTTTCGCTTATGCTTGACGTTCAAAACGCCGTACGCGTCGAATACGGCATCGACCTTGAACCGGAGGTTCGCTTCCTTGGATTCGCGTAGGAGCATATCCGACCGATCGTCCGTGCGAAGCGGGCGTTCCTCATCGCGACGCCCCCAGGCCGCCTCCCGTTCGACCCGTCCCGCACGCAGGGCGGCCTCGTCTCCGTTCGGCGCTCCGAGCAGCGGGTCCGAGCGCCTGCATGCCGCCCGTGCGGCACGGGAGGGCTCCGGCCTGACGTCGATGCGCGTCGGCGATATACGCCGCAACGACCGCATCCGTCGCGATCAGGAGCGCCGGCGCGGCGTCGCACGGCGCGTCGTGGCCGTTCTCGTCGCGATCGCGGCATTCCTCGTCGCGGGCGCGGCGGCCTATTCCTCGAATCTTTTCGCCATCGAGGACGTTTCGGTCGAGGGGGTCGAGCATCTGACCTCCGAGGAGATGAGCCGGCTTGCGGCCATTCCTGCGGACACGACGCTTCTGCGCGTCGACACGGGCAAGATCGAGGCGAACATCCTGCGGGATGCATGGATCAAGAAGGCGAAGGTCTCGCGCGGATTCCCGAACACCCTCGTCATTTCCGCGACCGAACGTCCGATAGCGGCGACGGTCGAGGTTCTGTCCGAAGACGGATCGACGAGCGAGCTGTGGGCCATCGCCGACGACGGCACGTGGCTGTGCAGGATTCCCGACCAGGACAGCGCCGAGGGACGGGCCATGAGCCCCGCCATCTACGACGATGCCGCGCATGCGCTCGCCATCACCGACGTCGCCTACGGCCTGCGCCCTGAAGTCGGGTCGACCTGCACCGATGCGAGCGTCAACAACGCGCTTGCCATCGTCTCCGGCATGACGACCGAACTTAAGGACCAGGTGAAGCAGATATCCGCCTCGTCCTCGGACAACGCGACGCTCACGCTCGATTCCAACGTGGAGATCGCCTTCGGCGCTGCGGAGGACATTCGCGACAAGGAACGCGTCTGTCTGCAGATCCTTAAGGACAACGAAGGATCGGTCGCCTATATCAACGTGCGCGTGGCGAGCAGCCCCACCTGGCGTTCCGTTTGATCGCAGCGCATTCCGCGTATGTGCCTTTGGCGCATCGGCGCGTCTGATATGCCTGCTCGCGCTTGCATTGTCGGTCTCTTCGTGTAAAGTGAACCTGCTATGCTTCGTTTGAATGGGGCAGCGCACGAACACAAAGCGTTTCATCGAGGCTCGACGGTACGTATTCGGTTTTCTGGAGGAGACTATGTCTAATTCTATGGGTTCGGAGCACCTCGCCGTAATCAAGGTCGTGGGCGTCGGCGGCGGCGGAACCAACGCGGTCAACCGCATGGTCGATGCCGGAATCAAAGGCGTCGAGTTCATCGCCGTCAACACCGACAAGCAGGCGCTCCTCCTTTCCAATGCCGACAAGACCATCCATATCGGCGAAGAGCTGACCCGCGGTCTCGGTGCGGGCGCGAATCCCGAGATCGGCTGTCAGGCCGCCGAGGAATCCCGGGCGGAAATCGCCGACGCGCTCGCGGCCGCCGACATGGTCTTCGTGACCGCCGGCGAAGGCGGCGGCACCGGCACCGGCGCCGCGCCCGTCGTCGCCGAAATCGCGCGCGAGCAGATCGGCGCGTTGACGGTCGGCGTCGTGACCAAGCCGTTCAGCTTCGAAGGGCGTCTTCGCCGCAACCAGGCCGAACAGGGTTGCGATCTGCTTGCGCAGAAGGTCGACACGCTCATCGTCATTCCGAACGACCGTCTTCTCGAGGTCGTCGACAAGAAGACCTCCATGCTCGACGCCTTCCGCCTCGCCGACGACACGCTGCGCCAGGGCATCCAGGGCGTGACCGACCTCATCACCATTCCCGGCCTGATCAACCTTGACTTCGCCGACATTCGCACGGTCATGAAGGATGCGGGCACGGCCATGATGGGCATCGGCTTCGGCTCGGGCGAGAACCGCGCCGTCGAAGCCGCGACCGAGGCCATCAACTCCAATCTCCTCGAAGCCTCCATCGCCGGGGCGAGCCGTGTGCTCTTCTCCATCGCCGGCGGTCCCGACCTCACGCTCGCCGAGGTCGATGCGGCTGCGCGCGCCATGGAATCCGTCGTCGACGAGGATGCCAACATCATCTACGGCCAGATCGTGGACGAGAGCCTGGGCGATCAGATCCGCATCACCATCATCGCGACCGGTTTCGCGCGCACGAACCAGTCGGCCATCGACTTCGAAAGCGCCCGCAGCGACCTATTCGCCTCCACCGCCGCTGCGAAGCCCGCCGCCAAGCAGAGTTCTCTGCGCGACACCTATACCTCGAATTCCAGCCATCCGACGTCTCCCGCCGCCTCGTCGGCGTCCGCGTCGAGCCGCGTGACCGACGAGGACTACATCCCCGACTTCCTCCGCCGCCGCTAAGCGGGCGCCGAGGACCGAGATCGATGCATGCAGCCCCGAGCCCTTCCTTGCCGCTTCCGCGGCTCGCATGGGGCCGGGGCTTTTCCGTGCCCGCGCTCCTCGACGAGGACCTCTTCGCCGTCACAGGCGTGCGCATCGCCTTCACGTGCCGTGACGGCGGCGTGAGCGCGCCCCCGTACGCGGGCCTGAACCTCGGGTCGCATGTCGGGGACGATGCGCGGGATGTCGCCGCGAACCGCGCGCGTCTGATGGCGGCGTTCGGCTGCCAGGACGCTCGTCTGGTCGTGCCGCATCAGGTGCACGGCGATGCCGTCGTCTCCCTTGACGACGCCGCATCGTGCGAGGCAGCTATCGCCCAGGCGCGCGAGGCCGCCGATGCGCTCATCGTGCGCGATGCCCGCATCGCAGCGCTTCTCTGCTTCGCCGATTGCGTGCCTGCGATCATCGTCGCGCCCGACGGCAGCTTCGCCGTCGTGCATGCGGGGTGGCGCGGCGTCATGAACCGCATCGTCGTCAAGGCCGCCTTCGACCTCGTCGGAGGCGATGCCTCGCGCCTATCGGGATGTAATGCGTATATCGGGCCGCATATAGGGACATGCTGCTTCGAGGTCGACGAGGAGCTGGCAGCGCGTTTCGCCGCGACGTTCGGCGACGGCTGCGTGCGAGAAACGCGCCATGTGGATATGGCCCGCGCCCTTGCGGCGGACCTCTCGAAGGCAGGCATGGACGAGAGGCGCATCTGCGATGCGGGCCTGTGCACCTACGAAGACGGGCGATTCTATTCATACCGACGCGAAGGCGGGACGTGCGGGCGCCAAGGCGCCTTCGCCTGCCGCATGAAGGACCGAAGGTGATTCCCATGGCATTGAAGGATCGATACGACGCGATACGGACCCAGGTGGTCGATGCGTGCGCCGCGTCGGGCAGGGATGCGTCCGCCGTGCGCATCATCGGCGTGTCGAAGACCGTGGACGTCGATGCGGTTGCCGAAGCCGTTGCGGCCGGCATCCACGATTTCGGCGAGAACCGTCCCGATGAACTCGCGCGCAAGCACGATGCGTTTCCTTCCGAGCGATGGCACTTCATCGGCAATATACAGTCTCGCCATCTCAAGGACGTGGTGGGGCGCGCGTGCCTCATCCATTCCCTGTATCGGCCGAGCCATGCCGACAAGATCGATCGTCTCGCGGACGCGGCCGGCATCGTCCAGGACGTGCTCATCGAGGTGAACGATGGGGAAGAGAACAAGCAGGGCCTTTCCGCATCCGAACTCCCCGCTATGATCGAGCACTGCTTCGGGCTTGCGCACGTGCGCGTCCGCGGACTCATGATGATGGCGCCGAAGGATTCGCCCGAGGAAGCGGATGCGTCGTTCGCGCGCCTTGCGCGCATCCGCGAGGAGATGCGTCAACGCTTCGGCGCCCAGGGCTTGACGCTTGACCTCGATGAGCTTTCAATGGGAATGAGCGACGACTATCTTCAGGCCATCCCCTACGGGTCTACTATGGTAAGGATAGGCCGCGCGATCTTCAGCGATACGTATGGACTTTGCGGCTGAGACAGGAAAGACAGGAAAGACATGGCGTTCAGATTCCCGAATATCGATGAGGTGAAGGATCGACTCGGCCTGCCCTCCCCGCACAACGTCCCGGCTGCGCGCTCGTCTCGCCGCGCATCATCGCGCGATGCGGACGATGAGTTCGAGCGCGAAGACTACGGCGAATACGCGTACGACGATTCCGCCGACTATGCCCAACCCGGATACGTGCGACCCGCTGACAAGGTTGCTGCCGCAGGCCGCATGCCCGCGCTCGTGACCTCTCGCGACATCCGCGTCCGTCGTCGCGCGTCCGCATACGACGACGCATCGGCCGATGCCGCGCCCGCCCGCTCTTCGGCCGGGCTCGAGAATCTGTTCTCGTCGACCGCCGAGCCCCGCACGTCCGTCTCGGCTGCGGCTCCCGAGGCGTCGCTCGCGCCGCGCGTGCGCACCATGGTCGTGGTTCGTCCCGAGACCTACGACGATGCGGAGCGCGTCGCCACGGCGCTCAAGATGCGCAGCGTCGTCGTGCTCGCATGCGCGGCCGCTCCGGATGCCTTGATGAAGCGCGTGCTCGATTTCTCGTTCGGCGCCGCGAGCGCCTTAGGGGCGCAGGTCGACGTCATCGCTCCGCGCGTCTTCGCGCTCAATGCCGGCGCCGCTCTGAGCGATGCCGAAAAGGAACAGCTACACGAACAGGGAATTCTATAATGCATACGATTCAGTACCTGATTGTCTCCATCGTCGACGTCTACTCGTTCATCCTGTTCGTCTATATCATCATGTCATGGATTCCGATGAAGTCGGGCTTCATCGCCGACGTGGATGCGGCGCTCGGCCGCATATGCGATCCGTATCTCGGTATCTTCCGTCGCGTCATCCCGCCCATCGGCATGGTGGACGTTTCGCCCATCCTTGCATTCGTTGTATTACAATTGGTTGCCAGGCTGGTCGTAGCCGTCTTGTAGGTCCTCGATCGCGAGGTCGGATTCGCATACGTTAAGGAGCTGTAATGGCCATCACTTCCGAAGAAATCCAAAACCAGATCTTCACGGTCAACCGCAAGGGCTACGATCGCGACGAGGTCGATGTCTTCCTCGAGCATGTGGCTGACGAGATCGATGGCCTGAATGCCGAGATCCGTCGTCTGACCGAGCAGGTCCGTTCCATGCGCGACGCCGATGCCGGCTCCATTGACGACGAAGCGCCCATCGATCTCGATGCCGCCTTCGCCGAGCCTGCGATCGTCGCGGAGCCCGATGCCGAACCTGCTCCCGCCGCGCCTCTGACCGAGGATGAGAAGGACGCGCGCATCGCCGAGCTCGAATCCAAGCTTGCCGCGAAGTCGAGCGATGCGTCTGTCATCGCCGAGGCGCTTTTGACCGCGCAGCGCTCCGCCAAGGAGGTCACCGACAAGGCCGAAGCGGATTCCCGCAAGATCCATAAGGACGCCGAGGCCGATGCGGCCGATATCATCGAGCGCGCCAACGTGGAGCGCGCCAAGATCGAAACGGCGATTTCCGACCTCGAGCTTTCGCACAAGGCCACGTGCGAATCCTACGCCGAGAGCCTGCGCGCCTTCATCGACGATGCGAACAAGAAGCTTGCGGATATCAACGAGGAGCTCACGCGCAAGAAGCCGGTGCGCACCCAGATGCATTACGCGTCTGCCGCCGCCGCACCCGCGCCGACCGGCGCCGTGGCGGCGTCGAACGTCATCCCCGGCGCGCATGCCAAGCCGGCGGCCCGCAATGCCGCTCCGGGCGCGACGCAGGTCGTCGAGCGCGATCTGAGCGGTTACGGCGATGCGTCCGATGCGTTCGACCTGGGCGATCTCGACTAAAGACTGAAGGCGGCATGCGGCAGGCATGCGCCCCGAATGAAGAAAGGCTCCCGATCGGGAGCCTTTCTTCATATGCCGTAGCGGGCCTGTAAGCCGGGTTCTGTCTTTGAAGACGGCCATTTATCTAGGGCGCCGAAGCGCCTCGAGCAGGCTACCCGCATGCACGGAGAGACGACCGTATCGCATGCCTATTCGCCCTTGCTTCGGATGGGGTTTACCAAGCCGCACCGTTACCGATGCGCTGGTGCGCTCTTACCGCACCTTCTCAGCTTTTCTCCTGCCGACGCCGAGACGCCGCATCCCGAAGGGATCGCAGGGGAGTTTCCTTTTCTGCAGCACTTTCCGTCGGGTTTCCCCGCCCGGCCGTTAGCCGGCATCCTGTCTCTTGAAGCCCGGACTTTCCTCACGCGCCGAAAAGGCGCCCGCGACCGTCCGGCCCGCATAGCCAGCGTATTGTATCATGCGCTTGCAAGGCGTCGGGCAGACGGCCCGGACGTCATGCAAGAATCAATCGAGGCGGCGAGGTTCGGGAGGTTGCGGTGGAGCAGCGGCACGAAGGCGGATGCGTCCGCATCGCATCGTCGGGCGGTGTCGGATCTTCGGGCGGCATCTGCGCCGTCGTCGGATCGGCGGCCTTCGACGAGGCGTTTTTCTTTCGCCATCGGTTCGACTACGTCGTTGCGGCGGATGCGGGGTTCGCTTCGCTTATGCGTGCGGGAATCCGCCCCGATGCCGTGGTGGGCGATTTCGATTCCCTCGGATTCGTCCCCGATGTTCCCGATGCCGTCGTCCATCCCGCGCGCAAGGACGAAAGCGACCTGTTTCTCGCCTGCGAACAGGCGCTGGCGCATGGGTGCGGGACCATCGCGCTGCTCGGTGCGCTCGGAGGCCGGCTCGACCAGACCTATGCGACCCTTCAGACGCTCGTGCGGCTTTCCCATCGGGGCATCAGGTCTTTCGCCGCAGGAGACGGCGAATGCGTGGCCGTCCTTACGGGAGGCGCGTTCGACGAACTGTTCCTTCCTGCTTCCTTGAACGGGGGATTCTCGGTCTTTTCCGCTTCGGACCGCTCGTTCGGCGTGGACGAGGAAGGGGCGTCGTATGCGCTCTCGTCGGCAACGCTGTCGAACGACGTTCCGCTCGGGTTGTCCAACGAATGCGCAGGCGCTCCCATCCGCATATCCGTATCCGAGGGCGATCTGCTTGTTTTTCTCCCGTCCTCGACGACCTTCGACGTATAATCCCGCGCATGGGGAGCTTGCGCGAGCAGGCTGAGAGGGGGCTTTTCGCGTCCCGACCCGTGGAACCTGTTGGATAATGCCATCGAAGGGAGAACCATGGCCATAGAGGCTGAACTTGCGCGCATGCTCGAAGACGTGCGCGCGCACGGACCGCTCGTCCACTGCATCACCAATTACGTGACGGTCGAAAGCTGCGCGAACGCCGTTCTGGCGATCGGCGCGAGCCCGATCATGACCGACGAGGCGGAAGATGTCGAGGATATCGTCTCCATCTGCGGCGCGCTCGATCTCAACATCGGCACGTTGAATGCCCGTACGATCGAATCCATGAGGATCGCAGGAAGCAAGGCGACCGAGGCGGGCACGCCGATCGTGCTCGATCCCGTCGGCGCCGGCGCGTCCCGGCTGCGTACCGCGACGGCTTCCGGCCTGCTCGACGACCTGGGAATCAGCGTCGTGCGGGGAAACATGAGCGAAGTCAAGGCGCTTGCCGGCGCATCGACGTCCACCAAGGGCGTCGATGCGAATCCCCTCGATGCCGTCACAGAGGACACGCTGGCCGAAGCGGCCGCGTTCGCGTGCGACTTCGCGCGCCGCGCCGGGTGCGTCGTCGCCATCACGGGCGCGATCGATGTCGTGGCGGACGAGGCGCGCGCGTTCGCCGTGTTCAACGGAAGTCCGCTCCAAGGCCGCATCACGGGCGCCGGATGCATGCTGTCGGCCGTCTGCGGAGCCTACGCGGCCGACCATAGGGACGACACCCTCGTCGCGACTCTCGCCGCCATCGTCCATATGGGCATCGCCGGCCAGATGGCGTCCGAGCGCATGGGCGAGAAGGACGGGACGGGCAGTTTCCATACCTATCTCATGGATGCCCTGTCGACGCTCGACGGTGCCGCGATGCGCGATCGCGCGTTCGTGCGGGAGATCGCCCGTGGATAGTCCGCGCGCCTACATCGCCGCGCATCCCGAATGCCTGCTGCTCTACGGCGTGACCGATAGCGCCTGGCTCGAGGGGCGCTCGCTTGCCGCATGCGTATCCGATGCGGTGGCCGGCGGCACGACGTTCGTGCAGCTTCGCGAGAAGAAGATGGCGACCGATGCGCTCGTCGCGTTCGCGCGGGAGGTGCATGCGGCATGCCCGGATGTGCCGTTCGTGATCGACGACGACGTCGACGCTGCCGCGCGATCGGGCGCGGACGGCGTGCATGTGGGCCAAGAGGACGCCGCGTGCGCCTCGGCGCGCGCACGCCTCGGGGACGATGCCATCGTGGGGGTGTCGGTCCAGACCGTTGCGCAAGCCCTGCGCGCTGAGCGCGACGGAGCGGACTATCTCGGCGTCGGCGCCATCTTCAAAACGGCAACGAAGGCCGAGGCGGCGGACGTCTCTCTTGAAACCTTGCGCGCTATCTGCGATGCGGTCGATATTCCCGTCGTCGCCATAGGCGGCTTGAACGAACGGACCGTCGATGTGCTCGCCGGAACAGGCGTGCGGGGCGCAGCCGTCGTTTCTGCTCTGTTCTCGGCGGACGACGTTCGCGGGGCCGCGCAGCGTCTGTCGGAAAGGCTCCATCATGTCCTATAGCGTACCTACCGTGCTGACCATCGCGGGCTCGGACAGTTCGGGCGGCGCGGGCGTCCAGGCCGACCTCAAGACCATCGAGTCGTTCGGTCTGTTCGGCCAATCCGCCATCACGTCGCTCACCGCGCAGAACACCCTGGGCGTGAACGCCGTCTTCGACGCGTCGCCCGAGTTCGTCGAAGCCCAGATCGATGCCGTTTTCGATGATATGGTCCCCGATGCCGTCAAGATAGGCATGATATCGTCGTCGGCTATCGCCGAAGCCGTGGCGCGCGCGCTTCGCCGGCGCGATGCCCGGCATATCGTCGTCGACCCTGTCATGGTCGCGACGAGCGGCGCCGATCTCATGCGGGATGGCGCCGTCCGGGCCGTCGTCGGCGACCTCTTTCCTCTGGCGGAGGTCATCACGCCGAATCTGTCGGAGGCCCGCGCGCTCTGCGGGTTCGACATCGTCGATGCGGCAGGCATGGAACGCGCCGCTCGCATGCTTGCAGGCATGACATCGGGCGCCGTGCTCGTGAAAGGCGGTCATCTCGACGAAAGCGCCGATGACTGCCTTGTGTTCGATGGCCGGACGTGCTGGCTGCGCGGAACGCGCGTCGATACCGGCAACACCCACGGAACGGGATGTACGCTTTCGAGCGCCATCGCCTGCGGGCTTGCATCGGGGAAATCCGCGATCGATTCCGTGCGCGTCGCGAAGGCCTATGTGGCCGGCGCTCTTTCGAGCGGCTTTTCCATGGGGAAGGGGTCGGGTCCGCTCGACCATATGTGGCGTTTGCGCGAGGCGCTCGCTTCGCTGTGACCGCAGAGCGGCCGGCATGCTTCGGCATGCGCGGCCGGGCGTATGGGGCCGCGATGGACGAATCGCATCCCGGAGAGCACGGAGTGCCGCAGGGAATCCGTGCTCTGGGTGCCGTTCGGATCATCGCGGCCTTTTCGCGTGCGGCACGAATCAGGGGTGCGCCATGGTAGATGGGCGCAGGAAGCCGAAGGGCGGGGGCTCGCCGCCCGGTGAGTTTCTCGGCAGATGCCCGCAAGGTTCCAGCAAGGTTTCTGCATGATGTGCTGTGGATAACTTTCTCTGAAATATGCACGGAATAAGAGTTCAAAGCGTGAATGGGATGAATTCTGCAAGAAAAGCAATGCATGTCGATGCGAACGATGAGGGAACGGGGGATGTTCAAGGCAGGCCTGCGGACAATGGTGCGGGCTAGAACCCCATGGGGCGCGGGCGTGCATGAAAAGCCGCTGCGTCGGCGCATGCACCGGGCATCCGGGTCGTTCGCATGCATGTCGGAAATGTGCGTTGGGAATAAAAAACCACCGCCGAAGCGGTGGTGCATCGTTGGTAGCCTGGAGGAGATTCGAACTCCCGATCTCCGCCTTGAGAGGGCGGCGTCCTAAACCGCTAGACGACCAGGCCATGTATGTTGTGGCGCTTAGTAAATGGCTGGGGTGGAAGGAGTCGAACCCTCACATACGGCACCAGAAACCGCTGTCCTGCCATTAGACGACACCCCAATGTGTGAGTCGCATGTCTAAGCGCGAGTACGTATATTACTGGCGGCATCATGCTTCGTCAAGCATGAATTCTAAAAAATCAGCCGCATAGGGCGCTTATCGTCGCCAGGCGCTTGCACGTGAATCCAGGAACGAGAGGAGGGCGTCCCGTTCGTTGGGAATACGGTCGTCCATGACTTCGTCGAGGGCTGCCCGAAGCGCGGCCCCGACACCGGGACCGCAAGGAATTCCGCAGGCCATAACGTCGTTTCCGTCTATCTGCAAGTCGGCGATCCGAAATGCGCTCCGATCCTTCAGCACATCTTCGAGGACGGATTCGACCTCATCGGCCTGCGCGCCCCGGTCCCGGTGATCGGGTGCGTGGGCGGCCGCATCCGCTCTTTTGACGTCGAGCAGCTCGCGAAAGAGGGTCACGTCGCCGCCCATGCGGTTGAGCATGCGCCGCACGCCTCGCGGCGTCGCGGGAACGATGTCCTGATGCAGCGCGACAAGCGTGCAGATGGCGTCGATGTCCGTCGCCTTGAGCCGAAGACGCTGGAGCGCCTTTCTCGCGATTGCTTCCCCGGCCTGCGGATGCCCTTTCGCGTGACCGATGCCCTCGTCGTCGACGGTGAAGACGCTCGGTTTCCCGATGTCATGGAAAAACGCGGCGTAGCGGGTGATGCGTCGGGCCGGAGCGGCGCCGACGGCATGCGCGCTGTGCTCGAGCACGTCGTAGATGTGATAGGGCGTGCGCTGATCGAAGCCCTTCATGGGCAGCGCTTCAGGGATGAATACGCCGATCACGTCGATCCATTCGATGATGGCGTTGCAGGCATGGTCTCCGAGGAGCATGCGGGAGAACTCGTTTTCGATACGTTCGGCCGCAACGCCTCCGATGAGCGGCGCGAGCCGACGCATGGCCGATTCCGTGCGGTCGTCCACGGCGAATCCGAAACGCGAGGCGAATCGAACGGCGCGCAGGATGCGGAGAGGATCCTCCTGAAAGCGCTTCATCGGATCGCCCACGGTTCTGATGATGCCGCCTTTCAGGTCGGAGCATCCGTCGTACGGATCGAGAAGGCCGCGTTCGGGATGATACGCGAGCGCATTGAACGTGAAATCCCGTCGGGCGAGGTCGAGTTCGATCGAATCGACGAAGGACACGCTCGCGGGATGGCGCGCGTCTTCGTAAGGACCGTCGATGCGATACGTCGTGACCTCGACGATGCGCCTGCCCGTATTGACCGACACCGTTCCGTGCGCGGTTCCCGTTTCGTAGACGCGCATGCCGGCATCGACGCATACGCGTGCGACGTCCTGCCAGCGCGCCGATGTCGCCACGTCGACATCGTGGGCGTCGTCGCCTGCAAGCGCATCGCGCACGTAGCCGCCGACGACCCATGCCGATGCCCCGGTTCCTTCCAGAAGATCGAGAAGGGTTTCGACATCGGTGGAAAGGGATATGCGCGCGTTGGTGTCCATGGACCGATTCTAGTGGAAGCGTTGTGGAAATCCGAGCGATTTCAGCGAAAGATTTCGACGCTCGCGCATGAGATCGGGGCGGACGTCTTTTCATGCCGGCATTCCCATGCTTCGGAAATAAAATGTTACCTAGAAGGTGATAGATATTCGGCAACGCATGAATCGATGTCTATGAAATAGAACATTAAAGCTGATGAGAGATGTATGAAACCATGCGTTGCCCGTACGTTCTTAGGGGAGGACCATGAGGAACTATCTGAAAGCTTCGGCATGCAACGGACGAAGACCCAAGGGCGCAGGCGCGCGTCGCCGTCATCCGCGGCCGAGGCTTATGCGCTCGATGATTTCCGAGCGTGACGTCCCCCGCGTGCTCATCGCGCCGACGGGCTTCGGGAAGACGACGCTCGCCGTCGAATACGCCGACGAGATCTTCGGATTCCGTTCGACCCATTGGATCGATGCCCGCGATACGCTTTTCATCCGCGACCTCGATGCGCAGACGGTGCTGCCGGCGTTGCTCGAATACGGGGAAGAGGGATCGCTCGTCGTGTTCGACGATGTGCCGTATCTCGACGACGTTCGCGCCGAGTCGTTCTCCGAAGTCGTCGACGGCCTTATCGAGGCGGGTTGGGAGGTCGTCGTCGTGACCGAGCCGTCGTTCGAATCGGTGCTCGACCGCCATGCAGGATGCGTCGTCGTGGATTCCACGGATTTCCTGCTCGACGACGGGGAGCTGGCCTCGGTCGCCGCCGAGCGCGCCGTCGATCTGAAACCCGGCGCGGCCGGTTCGTTCGAGCCCGTCCGCGTATGCGCTCTCGCATGGGGCGAGCCCGAGGACGAAGGGCGCTTCCTCGACGGGCTGACATCGGGGCTGCCTCACGATATCCAGCTCGCGCTCTTCGTCATGCTGGTCGCGCGCGAAGGGTCGTCCGAAGAGCTTTTCCATTTCGCGCGGGCGCTGAAGAAGGACACGCGTCGATTCATCGAAACGTACTATCCTTTCGTAGGCATCGATTCGGTCAATGAGGCCTTTTGCACGACGCCGCTTTCAATACCGCAGATCAAAAGGATCTTCTTCGCTTCGCTTGATTCCATCGTCTCGATCTCGGCTTTCTCGAGCGCCGACTCTCTCGTCATGAAGCTTGCGAAGCTGCTGTTCACCAAAGGGGAATTCTCGCGCGCCTGCGCTCTTGTGGGCGAGTTCGCCACCCGCTCCCGACGTCTTTCCTGGCTTGAGTCGAATCTCGAGGTCCTGTTGCATGCCGGGCAGCCCGGCCCTGTGCTCGAACTGGTCGAAGGGTTTTCGTCGACGAAGGCGCCGCTTCCTTCGGACGTGGCCACCGGCGCCATGCTTGCTTCTATCATGTTGGACGATTCCAAGGGCGCGTTGAGGATGGCTGCGCGCATCAGGGGAGACGCAGCGTGCGACGTATGGAGGCGTTGCCTCGCCGCGCTCGCGACGATGCGGTTCGGCAGCGAACGTCAGCGCATGGACGCACGCTCCTTCATCGAGAAGCACATGGACGAGCACTCGTTCGACCTCATGGCGAACGACGAAGGCATGCTGTCGGTTTCCCGCGCGATGCCCGCCGTCATGCGCGCGGCGTCTCTAGGCGAAGACGATATCGAAGGCGCGATCGCGCAGATCGAGGATTGCGGAGATCGCATATGCGAAAGCAGGATCGGGATGCTCGTGCTCACGCGGCTCGTTGCCGATGCGGCGGCGGTCTGCGTCGACGATCCGACATGCGTGGAATGCGCCGCATGCGCCGACGATGCTTTCGAACGCGGCGTATCCGCCCTGCGCGGCCGTCGCCGCCGCTTGGCGGTGCCCGATTCGGCCGAGGCGCTGCTGTACGGGGCCTTGGCGAAGCATGCGGATATGCGCGGCATCTCCTTTCCGGATGACGATCTCGAACGCAAGGGGCGCTGCGAGATCATGCTCCTTTCGCTTGCCGTTCAGAAGCGCCGTCTCGAAGAGCGTCGCGCGGAGCGTCGCAAGCACAGGGAACGCGTTCTGGTCGGAGAGGTCCGCGCTGCGAACGCGCATGTCATCGAACGTGTGGAACCTCTGTACATCAGCCTCTTCGGCGGCATGTCGATCACGCGCGGAGACGAAGCGATCGGACCCGAGAGGTTCGCGAAGCGCAAGGCGCGCACCCTGCTGGCCATTCTTGCCCTGAATAGAGGCCGGGAAGTTCCCCGCGCGAAGCTGCTCGACGCCCTGTGGCCCGGGTGCGACGAACGGCGTGCGCTGAACAACTTCTACTCGCTCTGGTCGGTGCTCAGGCGGGCGCTGGCGCTCGAATCGGGGGAGTGCCCGTACGTGGCGAAGCAGCATATGGGCTGCATGCTCGATATGCGATACGCGCGCTGCGACGTCGAAGAGCTCGACGAGCTCTGCAACGTGTTCAAGTACGAGCAGGTCGATCTCGAATCCTGGATCGGGGCGTATCGTCGTATCTGCGATGCGTATGCCGGGGACATCATGCCGTCGGAGACGGAGAGCGCCTATATCTCGATGTGCCGGGAGCGCTGTCGCTGCCGCATCACCGATGCGCTCGCGACGGGCGCGGACCGGCTCGTCGACGCCGACGAGCCGAAGGCCGCCTTATGGCTCGCCCAGACGGCCTTCGATCGCGACGATCGTCGGGAGGATCTCCATCAGACGTTGATGCGTGCGCAGATCGCCAACGGCCGGTTCGACGCCGCGACGGAGACCTACCATCATCTCTGCACCTACCTTCGCGATGATATGGGGCTTTCGCCGTCCGATGCGTCGCGCGGCCTGTATCAGCGCGTACTCGTGTGCGATGATGATGATTCTTTCCCTCGCCGCTTTCCGGGCGCCAAGGCGTGATGCGCGCCCTGTGGTAAAGTTAACGCAATTTTCGTGCAGCCGCAGACGACGTGCGCCATGCGGCCGGCTTCCTATGACAGTGAAGAGGTTCAGATGGGACTGCTTACCAAGCTCCTTACGCTCGGCGAAGGCCGTCAGCTCAAGAAGTACCAGGCTATGGCCGCGCGTATCGGCGAGCTCGAGCCGCGCATGCAGGAGCTTTCAGACGAGGAGCTTTCCGCCCTCACGGCTGGCTATCGCGAACGCTTCGATGCGGGCGAAAGCCTGGACGACCTGCTTCCCGAGGCATTCGCGACGGTGCGCGAGGGAAGCGTTCGCTCGCTCGGCCTTCGGCACTTCGACGTGCAGCTCATCGGCGGCATGGCCCTGCACGAGGGTCAGATCGCCGAAATGAAGACCGGCGAAGGCAAGACGCTCGTGTCCACGCTCGCCGGTTATCTGAACGCCATCTCGGGCAAGGGCGTGCACATCGTCACGGTCAACGACTATCTCGCGCGCCGCGACAGCGAATGGATGGGCCGGGTGTACCGCGAGCTGGGCATGAGCGTCGGTCTCGTGCAGAACGGCATGCGTCCCGCCGCGCGCATCCCTGCCTATCGGGCAGACGTCACCTACGGCACGAACGCCGAATTCGGCTTCGACTACCTGCGCGACAACATGGTCACGCGCGCCGAGCGCCGCGTGCAGCGAGGGCATAGCTTCGCCATCGTCGACGAGGTCGACTCCATCCTCATCGACGAGGCGCGGACCCCGCTCATCATCTCCGGCGCCGGCACGAAGGCGGCGGAGACGTATCGCAGCTTCGCGCGTGCGATGCGCGGCCTCGTTCCCGATATCGACTTCGAGATCGACGAGGGCAAGCGCACCATCATAGCGACCGAGGTCGGCCTTGCGAAAATCGAATCCCGCCTCGGCATCGACGACATCTATTCCGATCCGTCCGCACAGCTCGCGAATCATCTGCAGCAAGCGTTGAAGGCGCAGTTCCTCTTCCATCGGGACAAGGAATACGTGGTTTCCGACGGGCAGGTCAAGATCGTCGACGAGTTCACCGGCCGCATCATGGAAGGACGCCGCTATTCGGAAGGCCTGCATCAGGCCATCGAAGCGAAGGAGGGCGTGCGCATCCGCGAGGAGAACCAGACGCTCGCCACGATCACGTTGCAGAACTACTTCCGCCTCTACGAGAAGCTTTCGGGCATGACCGGCACCGCCATGACCGAGGATGCGGAGTTCCGCGAGATCTACAAGCTGCCCGTCGTGGCCATCCCTTCGAACAAGCCCGTCGCGCGCAAAGACGAGGACGACCTCGTCTACCGCACGATAGACGCGAAGTTCAACGCCGTTGCCGACGAGGTCGAAGAGCGCCATCGCGCGGGGCAGCCGTGCCTCGTGGGCACCGTGTCCATCGAAAGCTCGGAGCGCCTCTCGCGCATCCTCGACAAGCGCGGCGTCGCGCACGAGACCTTGAACGCCAAGAACCATGAGCGGGAAGCCCATATCGTCGCGCAGGCGGGCCGCGCGGGCGCGGTCACCATCGCTACGAACATGGCGGGCCGCGGCACCGACATCCTTCTGGGCGGCAATCCCGAGGTCCTCATGGAAGACGTCCTCGCTCAGCGCGGCATCTCCCTGGAAGAGGCGACCGACGCCCAGCGCGCCGAAGCCCTCGAGGTCGCGAAGGGCATCACCAAGGAAGAGCACGAACAGGTCCTTCGTGCAGGAGGCCTCGCCGTCATCGGCACCGAGCGCCACGAGTCCCGCCGCATCGACAATCAGCTGCGCGGCCGTGCCGGCCGCCAGGGCGATCCCGGTTTGACCCAGTTCTACCTGTCGCTCGAAGACGATCTGATGCGCCGGTTCGGCGGCGACCGCATGGACAAGGTCGCGGCCGTGATGTCGCGCACGGAAATCCCCGAGGACATGCCCATACAGGCCGGCATCGTCTCGAAAGCGATCGAAAGCGCCCAGCACCAGGTCGAAGCGCTCCATTTCAGCGCGCGTAAGACCGTTCTCGAATACGACGACGTCATGAACCTGCAACGCACCGCCATCTACGAGGAGCGCAACGCGATTCTCGACGGCAAGGATCTTTCCTCGCGCATCGAGACGATCTTCGTCGACGCCATCACCGACCTCATCGAATCGTGCTGTCCCGAGCGCTCGGCGAGCGACGACTGGGATCTCAGGGCCATAAACGCCTGGGTCAGGAACATGACGGGGCTCGAAGACTTCGATGCGTCCTCGATCGATCACGATGACAGCGCCGACGCTTTGGGCGATGCGATTCTGGACTATCTGTTAGGCGTGTACCGCAGCAAGGAGGCCGCGCTCGGAGAAGATGCGCTCAAAAAGCTCGGCAGCCAGGTCATGCTCAACATCATCGACGTCCGCTGGATGGCGCACCTGCAGGAGATGGACTACCTGCGCACCGGCATCGGGCTGCGCGCGCTCGGCCAGCGCGATCCGCTGACCGAATACAAAGACGAGGCCCACTCCGCGTTCGCCGCCTTGACCGCCGGCATGTACGAGGATTTCATGCGCACGATCCTGCGCCTGCAGATCGCGGCGCCCGAAGAGGCGCAGGCCGTCGAGGCGCCTGAGACAGACGTCCTCGAAGGACGCAACGTCAGCTACACGTCTCCCGAACAGACCTTGAGCGAATCGTCTATCTCGCGGGATGCGGTCCGCCAGGCTGCTTCGGGGCGTCCTCCCGCACCGGCGCCCCAGAAGGCCAAGACGTATCGCAAGGCCGACGAGGATCCCTATGCGAACGTCGGGCGCAACGATCCCTGCCCGTGCGGGAGCGGCAAGAAGTTCAAAAAATGCCACGGCGCGAATCGGTAGGCGCGTAGATGTCGGACGAAACCATCCCCACGCTCGATGAACTCGCCGAGCGCCTCGCGGCCGCACGCGGCTATCTGCATATCGAAGAGAACGAGCGACGCCTGCACGACCTTGACGCCGTCATCGCGCAGCCGGGATTCTGGGACGATGCGCAGGCTGCCCAGGCGACTTCCAAGCGCGCGAGCGACATCCGCTCGACCCTCGATGAATATCGCACGGCCTGCGCGACGCTCGAGGACGCGCGGGCCGCTCTCGAGCTCATCGAGGAGGACGACGCGTTCGCCGTCGAATTCGACGAGCTGCGCGCAGGCCTGTCCGGCGCGCTCGATCGCATGGAGGTCGAATCCTGGTTCACCGATCCTTCCGACGCATGCGATGCCATCGTGTCCGTCAATCCGGGTTCCGGCGGGCTTGAAGCCCAGGACTGGACCGACATGCTCTATCGCATGTACGTGCGCTACGCCGAGAAGAAGGGCTGGAAGGTCAAGCTCCTCGACGTGGTGCCCGGCGAAGTCATCGGCCTCGATCGCGCGGTTGTGCAGATCGAAGGGAAGAACGCCTTCGGCATGCTGCGCAGCGAGCACGGCGTGCATCGGCTCGTGCGCATTTCCCCGACCGACGACAAGAAGCGCCGTCAGACGACCTTCGCCGGCGTCGAGGTGCTCCCCGTCGTCGAAGACGACATCGAAGTCGAGATCAATCCTTCGGACGTACGCGTCGACGTGTACCGTTCGAGCGGCCCCGGCGGTCAGTGCGTCAATACGACCGACTCGGCGGTCCGCCTCACGCACCTGCCGACCGGAATCGTCGTGACTTGCCAGAACGAGAAGAGCCAGCTGCAGAACAAGGAATCGGCGTTCAAGGTCCTGCGTGCGAAGCTCTACGAGCTCGAGCGGCAGAAGCGCGAGGATGAGATGGACGCCCTGCGCGGCGAGAAACGCGACAACAGCTTCGGCAGCCAGATACGCAACTATGTGCTGTATCCTTATCAGTTGGTGAAGGACGTGAGGAGCGGCGTCGAGACGGGCAACGTCGACGCGGTCCTCGATGGCCAGATCGATGAATTCGTCATCGGCTATCATCGGTGGCGCGTCTCCCAATAGGAGACGGCGATGGGCTCCATTGAAAGGAAAGAACGAGTGGACCTGCGAGAATTGAAGGATAAGGCCGTCGACGTCCGCATCGACGTCATCGAGATGCTCTCCAAGGCCGGAAGCGGGCATCCGGGCGGATCGCTTTCGAGCGCCGACATCCTGACGGCCCTGTACTTCGGCGGCATTCTCGAGCACGATCCTGGGAATCCCACGCTGGAACGACGCGATCGCTTCGTTCTGTCGAAGGGCCATGCGGCTCCCGTGCTGTACGCGACGCTTGCCGAGTCGGGGTATTTTCCTACCGAGGAGCTGGCCACCCTCCGAAAGCTCGGCAGCAGGCTCCAGGGGCACCCCGACCGCCTCAAGCTTCCCGGCGTGGAGGTTTCGACGGGCTCTCTCGGCCAGGGGCTTTCCATCGCGTGCGGCCTTGCGTGCGGCCTGTTCCTCTCCGGTTCCGCCTCGAGCGTCTTCGTGCTCCTCGGCGACGGCGAATGCCAGGAGGGTCAGGTTTGGGAAGCGGCCATGTTCGCCGCCCATCGCAGGCTCGACAATCTGGTCGCGATCGTGGATCGCAACCGTCTGCAGATCGACGGGCGCGTGGCCGATGTCTGCGACCTTGATGACCTGGGGGATAAGTTCCGTTCGTTCGGCTGGCAGGTCTTCGCCTGCGACGGCAACGACATGGAGGCCGTCGTCGACACGCTTGCCTGCGCCAAAGAGACGCATTCGGGGAAGCCGAAGGTCATCGTGGCGGAAACCACGAAGGGCAAGGGCGTTTCGTTCATGGAAAACCAAGCCGGCTGGCACGGCAAGGCGCCGAACGCCGAGCAGGCGCAGCTCGCCGTCGCCGAGCTTTCCCTCGAGGAGGAATAGACATGGCAGAAAAGCGCGCGACCCGTGCGGCATACGGCGAGACGCTCATAGAGCTCGCCGGGGAAGGGGTTCCCGTCGTCGCGGTCGACGCCGACCTTTCCGGGTCCACGACCACGGGGAAGTTCAAGGCCGCGTATCCGGATCGTCATTTCAACGCAGGCATCGCCGAGCAGGACATGATCGGCATCGCCTCGGGTCTCTCGTTGACGGGCAACGTCGCTTTCACCGGATCGTTCGCCGTCTTCGGCACCGGCCGCGTGTATGACCAGATCCGCAACACCGTATGCTATTCGAAGCTCGATGTGAAGGTCGCGCCGACGCATGCGGGCATCTCCGTCGGGCCCGACGGAGGCAGCCATCAGATGGTCGAGGACATCGCGCTCATGCGCGTTCTGCCCAATATGCGCGTTCTCGTCCCTGCCGACTACACGGCCGCCAAAGCGGCCATCCGTCTCGCCGCACGTACGCCGGGTCCGGTGTACGTGCGCATGGGTCGCGCATCCGTTCCATGCGTGTACGACGACGGCGTTCAGCTCGAAATGGGTCGTGCCTACGTGCTGCGCGAAGGCGCAGACGTCACGATCGTCGCCGCAGGCGTGGAGATAGACGAGGCCATGAAGGCCGCTGACGCCCTTGCGGGCCAGGGCGTGTCCGCGGAGGTCGTGGACGCCTTCTGCATCAAGCCCCTCGATGCCGGAACCATTCTCGCCTCCGTGGCGAAGACCGGCTGCATCGTGACCGCCGAAGAGCATTCCGTCATCGGGGGCCTCGGCGGGGCGGTAAGCGAGCTTCTCGCCGAGGCGCATCCCGCGCCTCTCGAGCGCGTCGGCATGCGCGACTGCTTCGGCACCTCGGGCGAATTCGAAGAGCTGCTCGCATACTTCCATCTTGACGCCCCCTCCATCGTCGAGGCCGCGCTCAAGGTCATCGCGCGCAAGGAAGCGAAGGAGCATATCGCCGGTTCGCGGGCGTGATGCGCCCGTCTTGCGCGCGGCAGTCCCGCGTTTTCGTCGGATGCGGATTCTGTGGCCGCTTGACGTGCGGTTTGCTTGAGTTGATACAATATGGGCCGGTAGTCCAGTACACACTGATTGAACGGAGCATTCTGTGGCTAATCCAAACGACGCGCGGCCGCGCGTTCGGCGGGCAACGGGGGCCATTCCTCGTTCCCATGCCGCTCGCGACGCTTCCGCGCCCGATGGGCACGATGCGGTCGACCAGGGAACGGGCGTCATGCCTCCCGTCGGCGCAACGGCCCGTCGCTCCCAGGTTCGCGGCGCCCATGCGACGCCCGACCTCTCCACGTCCCTTCCGACCCTGAACGTCGAAGACGTCCAGCAGCCTCTCGGCGCGCCGGTCGTCACCTTCGACCACGTCACCATGGTGTATCAGGCCCAGCCGAACAAGCCGAGCCTGCACGACATCTCGGTGAAGATCTATCCAGGCGAGTTCATCTTCCTGGTCGGGCATTCGGGTTCGGGCAAATCGACGTTCATCCGTCTGATCACGCGCGAGCTTCAACCCACCGACGGGAAGATCTACATCGATAAGATCGATCTGACCCGCATGCGCAGCGGCCAGGTGCCCAAGCTGCGCCGCAATATCGGCTGCGTCTTCCAGGACTTCAAGCTTCTGCCGAACAAGACCGTCTTCGAGAACGTCGCGTTCGCGCTCGAGGCGATCGGCAAGAGCCGTCACGTCATCAAGACGCAGGTTCCCGAGGTCTTGAGGCTCGTCGGCCTTCAGGACAAGCTCAACAAGTATCCCGACCAGCTCTCAGGCGGCGAGCAGCAGCGTGTCTCCATCGCGCGCGCCATCGTCAACCGTCCGCCGCTTCTGGTGTGCGACGAGCCTACGGGCAATCTCGATCCGCAGACCTCGCGCGGCATCATGGATCTTCTCGTGCGCATCAACAAGACCGGCACCACGGTGCTCGTAGCCACGCATGACCGCGAGATGGTGGACAACATGCGCAGGCGCGTCATCGCCCTTGACGGCGGCCAGCTCACGCGCGACCAGAGCAGGGGGGTGTACGGCTTCGATGTCTAGTCTGTTCTATTTCTTCAAGGAATCCCTGACCGGATTCTCCCGCAACCTCAGCACGACGCTGGGGTCGATCATTACGATTTTCCTGTCTCTGCTGATCATCGGTGTATTCCTGGTTGGCGGCGGAATCGTCGACAACATCGTCAACTCGGTCGAGGACAAGGTTTCCGTCACGGCGTACGTTTCCGACGATGCGAATCAGAACGACATCAACGCCGTCATGAAGACCATCGAAGGCATCTCGGGCGTCCAGAGCGTCGGCTTCACGACCAAGGACGAAGCCATGGAGAACTTCAGCAATTCCATGAGCTCGAATCCCGAGATCGTCGAGCAGCTCGACGGCATGAATCCGCTGCCGGCCTCCATCGATATCGAGCTGTCCGACGCGCAGCAGGTTGAAAGCGTGGTCGGCGCCATCGCATCGAACGCGTCCTTCAAGGAGATCTGCGACAGTCCCGACGATCCGTCCGACAGCCTGAAATACGGCGGTCAGGAGACTATCGAACGCCTGTTCAGCGTTACGAATTACGTGCGCTACATCGGCGTCGCGCTCATCGCGCTGCTTGTCTTCATCGCGCTCGTCTTCATCAACAACACGATCCGTCTGGCCATTCTCGCCCGCAGCCGGGAGATCTCCATCATGCGGCTCGTGGGCGCTTCCAACGGCTTCATCCGCGGGCCCTTCCTGATGGAGGGCGCTCTCCATGCGCTTATCGGCGCCGGTCTGGCCATCGTCTTCCTGGAGATCCTGCGCCGCGTTGCGCTTCCCCAGGTCTCTACGGCCCTCATGTGGCTGCCTATCGCCCTGTCTTCGGTGACCTATGCGCGCATCTATCTCACGCTGGTCGTCGCCGGCTTGATCATCGCGGCCGTGGGCTCCATGTTCGCGATGCGTCGCTACCTCAAGGTGTAGCGGGCGTTTCGGACGGGACGCATGGGCTCTCTGAAACATAGCAAGCATGTCTCCGATCAGGAGCGGCGCGACGTCAGGATCTTGAAGGCGCTTTTCGTCCTCGTCCTGGCGTTCGCGCTTTTCGCGCTCGGGTTCCTCGTGCGCGGGTACGATCCCCTGATGGAGAGGCTGGGCGTGAATTCCGTTTCCGTTCCGGCCCCGGTCGCATCCAACGCGTCCATGCAGGTTTCCGATGTGGCGAACCATCTGTCGGAAGTCATGAGCATCATCTCCTCCGACAGCGTCGATTCGTACGACGAATCGAGCGCGACGAACGCCGTGCTGGGAGCGTTCTTGGAGTCGACGGGCGATTCCTATGCGCGCTATTACGATGCCGATCGCTACTCGGCTTACGTCGATTCGTCTTCGTCCGATTATCCTGGAGTCGGCGTGTTCTTCTCCGAATACAACGGCAAGGCGTACGCGCTCGACGTGTTCGAAGGCTCGTCTGCCGCCGAAGCGGGGGTGAAGCCCGGCGATTTCGTGGTGGCGATCGACGGGGATTCCTCCCAGGACTGGTCCGCGACCGAAGCCATCAACGCGGTGCAGCGCGAGTCCGGCTCGACCGTCGTCATACGCTGGCGACATGCCGAGAGCCTCGATTCGACGGGCGGCGAAGAGTTCACGACCACGTTGACGACGGGGAACTACGAGGAACCCAACGTCACGACGCAGCTGACGAACAAGGTCGGCTACATCTCGCTCAAGCAGTTCACCTCTAATTCCGATGCCCTCGTGCGCGAGGCCATCTCCGAGCTGACCGACGAAGGCGCGCGCTCTTTCGTGCTCGACCTGCGCGACAATCCGGGCGGATATCTTTCGAAGTCGGTCGATGTCGCCTCGCTGTTCATCAAGAGCGGCACGGTCGTCGAGATCGATACGCTGACTACTTCCACGACGCGCGAGGTGTCGGGCGACCTTGCCACGGAAGCTCCGCTCGTGGTGCTGGTGAACGGCAATACCGCCGGTTCGGCCGAAGCCCTCGCCGCCGCCCTCCGCGACCTCGATCGCGCGGCCATCGTGGGGACGACGACGATGGGGAAGGGGTCGGTGCAGGTCACGCGTCCCCTCTCGTTCGGCGGTGCCCTGCGCTACACGGCGGCGCGCTACGTGTCTCCCAGCGGATATGCCATCGACGGCGTGGGCGTCTCGCCCGACGCGTCCGTCGCGATGGATAGCGACTCCTCGACGGACCGTCAGAAGGAAGTCGCCGTCGAAACCGCGCAATCCCTTATCAAGAACTAGTTCGCCATGCCCCATCCTCGTACCCGCCGCCTTCGAACGAGAAGGACGGCTCGAGTCCTGCCGGAAGGCGTGCTCGAGGTCATGCCGTCCGGGTATGGTTTCGTGAAGACCGCGGAAGGCGAGTTCTTCATTCCCGAATCAGCCATGAAATCAGCCTTCGACGGCGATGTCGTCGCTGTTTCCCGAGCATCCGGCGGAGATGGGAATCGTCGGGCGCGGCGTACGGATCGGCCGCAAGGACGCGTCGCGCGCGTGGTGACGCGTGCGCATGCGTCGATCGTGGGACGCTACGAAATCGCCGAGCCGTACGGAGTCGTCGTTCCTGAAGATCCGCGCATCAGGCATGATATCTTCACGCTGCGCAGGGATGCGCCGACGGTGCGCGAGGGCGATATCGTACGCGTGCGCATCACCGCCTATCCGGAAGCGGGACAGCCTGCATTCGGCAGCATCGAAGAGGTCGTGGGACACGAGGGCGATGCAGGCATCGACGTCGATCTCATCGTCGCGCGCCATACGCTTGCGACGTGCTTTTCCGATGATGCGCTCGCGCAGGCGGCATCCGCAGAGGCGGGCATCGATCGCGCGCTTCGAGACGAAGGGTATCGCGACCTGCGGCATCGCATCACGTTCACCATCGATCCTTCGGACGCCCGCGATTTCGATGACGCATTGTCGTTCGACGAGGTCGACGGGTTGCTGCGCGTCGGCGTGCACATCGCCGACGTTTCCCGCTATGTTTCCTGGGCGACGCCGCTCGATTTCGAAGCGCGGGCACGGGCGACGAGCGTGTATCTTGTCGATCGCGTGCTCCCCATGCTTCCTGAGAAGCTGTCGAACGACATATGCTCGTTGAAACCGAATGTCGCCCGTCGTGCCGTGACGGTCGACCTGTATTACTCGCATGCGCTCGAGCTTGTGCGGGTGGACGCCTATCCTGCCGTCATCGAGTCGAAGGCGCGATTCGTCTATGAGGATGTCCAAGCCTGTCTGGAATCGATGCGCGCCCTCGGATCGTCGGATCTCGAAGGGCGGGAAACGCCGCGGTATGCATGCTCGGCCGACGAGCTTTCGGGCTCTTGCACGCTCGACGGCGCTCTTCGGTCGGCTTTGGGGTCATCCGTTGCAGACGACGATATGCACGGCATACGCGCCATCGCAGCACGTCTCGAATCCCTTCATCGGATCGCGCGGGCGCTTAGGGCGCGTCGCGCGCGTGCGGGAGGCATCGATTTCGACCGCGAAGAGACGAAGGTGCGTCTCGACGATCGGGGGCGTCCCCTTTCGGTCGATCTTCGACGGAGAAACGACGCGACCTCTCTTGTGGAAGAGGCGATGATCTCGGCGAACGAAGCGGTTGCTCGCATCATGCGCGACGCCGGCGCTGCGTGCATCTACCGTGTGCACGAGGCGCCCGACTCGGGCGACTTGATCGATATCGTTCCCATCCTGGATGAATTCGGCTACGACGATGCGGTTTCCCTTTCCGCGTTCGCCATGGGATCTCCCAAGGCAGTGCAGGCGGTCCTTGCGCGGGCGCACGGCCGTCCCGAAGGTTCGCTCGTCTCCATGTTGGTGCTTCGGGCTATGAAACAGGCGCGGTATGCGCCGGAATGCCAGCCTCATTTCGGTCTTGCGAGCGCGGCCTACCTGCATTTCACGAGTCCTATCAGACGCTATCCCGATCTTATGGCGCACCGCCTGCTGAAAGCCGTGCTGCGGGGACGCGACGGCACGACGTCTGCGCAAGAGGCGGCGCTGCCGGACATAGCCGACCATGCCTCTCGGCAAGAGAAGATCGCGGAGACGGCGGCACGGGAATCGCAGGAGCTCAAGATGTACGAGCTCCTTTCAGAGCATATCGGCGAGCCGTTCGACGGCATGGTTTCGGGCGTTTCGACATCGGGGTTCTACGTGCGCGTCGAAATGGGTGCGGAGGGATTCGTGCCGATGCGCGATCTAGGAGAATTCTTCCATCTCGATTCAGCGCGCCGCATGCTCGTAGGGACCGAGAGCGGTGATGTCGTGCGGCTGGGAGATGCAGTGCGCATTCGCGTCGTCGCCGTCTTTCCCTATGCGCGCACGGCGACCTTCGCTCTTGCATCGAACAGGCGGGCTTCACGGCATTCGCGTGCTTCCTGGAGACCTCGATGAGGCTCGCGTCGATGCACGTGTAGTCGCTATAATAGGAAAGTTACCGCTGCAATGCGCTCCGAGGCGGGGCCGGTATGCGAGAGGAGGATGCACGCATGTCTCGTGAGAAGAAGCCGATCGCGAAGAATCGCAGGGCGTTCCATGACTATGAGATCATCGAGACGTTCGAGGCGGGCATCGTCCTTTCCGGGACCGAGGTCTGTTCGCTTCGAGAAAACAACTGCCAGCTCACCGATACGTTCGCGCTTATCCGGCATGGCGAGGCATGGCTGCATGGCCTGCATATTCCGCCGTATTCGCATGGCAACATCGCGAATCGCGAGCCGGATCGCGTGCGCAAGCTTCTGCTGCATCGTCGTCAGATCCGCTATCTCGAGCAGAAGACGAGGGATGCAGGCATGGCCATCGTGCCGATCAGCGTGTATTTCGACGCGAATGGCCGTGTCAAGGTCGAAATCGCCGTTGCGCGCGGCAAGAAGCTCTATGACAAGCGCGCCGCGATGGCAGAGCGCGATTCCAAGCGGGAAATCGAGCGTGCGATGAAGGTGCGCTCGCGGTAAGGGGGATGCATGTCGTTGTTCAAGAGGAAGGCCAAGAGCACCGCGCGCTCGGTTCTATCAGGCATGAAGAGCTCGAATGCCGCGTCTCGCGCATCGTCTGCGAAAGGTGGCGGCAAGGACGAGGAACTTGAAGCGCTGAAGGCCCAGCTCGAGGAAGAACGTGAGAAACGCCTGCGTGCCGAATGGCGCATCATGTACGATGCCGGCTGCGACGGCGAGTGCGAGGAATGCGCATACTACGATGTCTGCGACGGCGACTTCGTGGATGAGGAAGAGCCTGAGCCCGAACAGCTGAAGACCGAGAAGCCGGAGGTCGAGAAGCCGAAAGCGGGCACGCCTCAGGTCGAGGAGTCGGAGGTTGCGACTGCGCAGCAGGCCGAGGATGAAGGCGCATCCAATGTCGAGGATTCGGCTGCGGATGCGGTCGTCGATCCCGAGGAAGAGGCGCTTTGCGAGCAGGAGCGCGCGCTGTACGCGGAGGCGGCGGCATACTATGCGGCCGGCTGCGACGGCGACTGCGACACCTGCGCGTATTACGACTACTGCCCGGCCGAGGAAGAAGATCCCGATACGGAGGAGCTTGCATTCGGCGTGACGCAGGGAGACGTGAAGAGCTTCGCGAAGGGCGGCATGGACCTCGCACGCGAGACCGCTGCCACGATGAAGGACCTCAAAGAGGCATCGGACGAATTCCGCGATCTCGTTGACGTTCGCCAGTGGTTCAAGTAAGATAGCTCGCCCTCGCGTTGACGAGCGGCGTGCCCCTTGATAGGGTGGATGCCAGGCACCTACATAATCGAACGGCTGAACGCCGTCGAACCCTTCGGGCGGGAAGCGCGGGTGCGCCGCGCCCGAAGCCTCATATTGGGGGCGACCGGTTTCGACATGGCAGTTTTGAACCGAAGAGCAGGCCGTGGTCTCCTCGCCACGATAAACAGGGGTACCGTCAAGTTAATTGGCAACAAGAACTACTCTGGGCAGTACGCCCTTGCTGCTTAATTTATAGCAGCTCGTCAACCCGGGCCTTTCCCCATCCCGGCGCGACGTCATTCCGGGGAACGCTCGCACGTCACGTGACCGGTATGGTCGTGCGCTAAGACGGAACCGGCATGGACGCATCAAGCCTGTCTGCAGGCGTGATGCGCTCGAGATCGAATGCAGACTAAGCTTGTAGAGCCTCGGGGATGAGCTGGTATGGACCGGAGTTCGATTCTCCGCGCCTCCACCACGCGTTCGCAGCCTGCAACCTGGATAATACCAGGTGGCAGGCTGTTTTCAGTTTGTTGCGATTACAACGGAACGGTGAAAATCGCTCATATTTCCTCATATTTTCTCATGAAATTAACCGATGATTAACAGATGTGATCGCCATTCTCTGCGCCTCTATTCTTCTTATCAGAATGCATGCGTCACCTTTCTTGTTTGACTGCGCGAAACGGCGTCATACACAAGCGCAAACGACAGAAGCGCGAACTGTAATTTAGACGATGTTGCTTTCCGTCTTTCTTTTTGTGGCGTTTAACCGCGCCTCTGGCGTACATCGTTGATTGGGATCCGTACCGCGAGTAATATAATTCGCTCGAACAAAGTGAATACGACGGGAAGGAGAAGCAGCCATGAAATCTCTCGACGTCGCGAACATTCTCGTAGCCAACTACGGCGACGAGATAAAGATCACCAACCTTAGCCTCAACAAGCTTGTCTATCTAGCCCAGGTCGAAGCCCTCAAGGCCGATTCCTCCAAGCCGCTCTTCGACGATGTCATTGAAGCGTGGGCGTACGGCCCTGTCGAGCCCGCCGTGTACCATGTTTTCAAGGATTATAGACGAGCAACGATACCTTCCTATGTTGTGGATTTGCGGGGAATTGCAGCATCGTCAGACGAAATGGGAATCATTGACGCAACGGCGGGGAAATACGGCTTCCTTACGGCGTTCGATCTCGTCGACCTTACGCATCGCGAGGGTGGCGCATGGCGCAACAAGTACGTTGAAGGCCGGCATAACGTCGAGATAACCGTCGCCGACATACTCGCCTCCGACGACGTCAAGGTTGAGTTCAATCTTGAACGTACGTTCGCTGCGGGCCTGCGAAGCGTTGAAGAGAAGTGGCCAAATGCCCTTCGTATGCTCGAGGACGCTTGATGTCCTCATGCGACCTCTTCCCCGCCGCCTGCTACGATGGCGGGGAAGAGGAACTTGCTGCGACGATAATAGACGCCCATGCCGAAGTACTGATCGGAAGCAAGGGGTTCGAACCTGACTCCGTGGCCGATGAAGAGATGATTGGGAGGATATTGCCCGTCATCTCTTCCTTCTTCTGCACGATATTCGAAGTCCCTCCCTGCAAGAGGTATGAGGATATTTTCGAGCAGATGGCAGGGTTTGCGACCCATCTCGCAAAGGACCATCTTTTCTTTGATGGGAATAAGAGGACCACGACCAAGGTCACGTTCGCCATGCTTTACAAGGCCGGGATCACTTTCGATATCGGCGACCCGGATGATATCGAACACAACGAAATCTATCTTTGGATACAGGACATTGTGACCGGCGGTCGTACAGAAGCGCAACTTGCTTCTTACTTACGCGAAAACTGCATTGATCTGAACAGGTGAAATATTTCATGATCCAAGGAGGACCATTCTAAGGCCGCATACGATTGGAGAGATGCAGGCGATTCTTGGACGACTGGATAACGAGAAGCACTCCCGCGTCTATTCCTCGGCCCGCGGCCAGACGCGCCAGGCTATGAAGGCGAGGCCGGCTATGGGGATGATGCCTCCCGTCCAATTGCTGTCGGATGCCGCGATCATGAGCCCCGCCTTCACGCAGAGGACCGCCGTAACCACGAGGCAGAGTATCGCGATGATTTTGTCACGCAGCGCATGCGCAGGCTTCGCCGGCTCCTGCGTTTCGATTTCGGCTTCCGTTGCCTCGTCGTCCGAGCTTCGCGTATCAGCGTCTATTTCGTCTGCTGCGCCCCTTGCCGTCGTATCCGACGTCGCGCGATGTATGCGGACTGCGTTCGTACGCATGCGTATCCTGCCTTCCATCCCTGCACTATTGCCGGTAATACGAGAGGAAATCGCCGATCTGCTCCATGGCTTCGCTTAAGACCTCGATGCGGGGCAGGTAGACGATGCGGAAGTGATCGGGCTCGTGCCAGTTGAATCCTCCGCCGTGCACGATGAGGATCCTCTTCTCCTTCAGCAGGTCGAGCGCGAACCGCTCGTCGTTTTCGATCGCGAATTTCTTCACATCGAGCTTGGGGAAGATATAGAAGGCGGCCTTCGGCTTCACCACGCTGATGCCGGGAATGTCCTTAAGGGCGTTGTAGACGTATTCGCGCTGCTCGTAGATGCGTCCGCCGGGCACGATGTAATCGTTGACGCTTTGGTGTCCGCCGAGGGCCGTCTGCACGATGGACTGTGCGGGGACGTTCGAGCAGAGGCGCATGTTGGACAGCATGTTGAGGCCCAGGATATAGTCCTCGGCCAGGCGCTTGTTGCCCGAGAGGATCATCCAGCCGATGCGGTAGCCGGCGATCATATGGGATTTCGAGAGCCCGCTGAACGTGATGCAGAACAGGTCGGGAGCGAGCGAAGCGATGCTCACGTGCTCTTCGCCGTCCATGACCAGGCGGTCGTAGATTTCATCGGAGAAGATCATGAGCCGGTGCTCGCGCGCGATGCCGACGATTTCCTGCAGGACTTCTCGAGGATAGAGCGCGCCGGTCGGGTTGTTCGGGTTGATGATGACGATCGCCTTGGTGCGGGATGTGATCTTGGCGCGCATGTCGTCGATGTCCGGATACCAGTCGGCCTGCTCATCGCAGATATAGTGTACGGGGGTTCCGCCCGCGAGCGTGGCGCATGCGGTCCACAGGGGGTAGTCGGGCGAGGGAATGAGGATTTCATCGCCCGAATCGAGCAAGGCCTGCATGCAGAGGTTGATGAGCTCGCTGACGCCGTTGCCGGTGTAGATGTCGTTCATGGTGACATTCGGAAGCTTCTTGAGCTGGGAATACTGCATGATAGCCTTTCGGGCCGAGAACAGTCCGCGGCTATCGGAATATCCTTCGCAGTCAGGAAGCTGGCGTGCCATGTCGTAGACGACCTCGTCGGGCGTGCGGAAGCCGAACGGGGCGGGATTGCCGATGTTGAGCTTCAGAACGTGCGTGCCGGCCTCCTCCATGCGGTTCGCCTCGTCGACGACGGGTCCGCGCACGTCGTAGAGCACATTGTCGAGCTTGGAGGACTTCCTGAAGAGACGCCGCGCGCCTTCGGCTTCGGCGGTCGCCGAGGGAGCGGATTTCGTATCGGGGGATAGGCGAGAGGTTGATCGTACGGTTTTCGTGCGGCCGACGGCATGCGAGATTCCGGGCGTTTCGGCTCTGTGCGTCGAGGCGGGCGTCGGCATGCTTGAAGAAGAATCCTTTGCCGTTGCCTCCGTCGTTCCGCGCAGAAGCCAGTCTTGCGTGACGCCGAGCGCTTCCGCGAGGAATGAAAGCGTTTCGGCACGAGGGGTGGTCTTGCCGCTCAGATATTGGCTGAGCTGGCTTTTTCCGAGCTTGCGACCCTGTATCTGCGCCGTGCGTACAAGGTCGACCTGCTTGAATCGCGCGGCCGTCATCGCCTCGCGCAGGCGGGATGCGAAGGTTTCCTCCATGAGCGTATCCTTCCGTAGTTCAGTGGTTAAATTGAACTAGCACGGAAGAATACCATGATTCATTGAACTTGAACCGCATTCGGTGCGTTTCGTTCGTTTTAGTTCAGATATACAGGGTTTCTGAACTAAAAAGGGGATAATGCGAACGCATTCGACGTGCCATGCGCTTCGTTTCATGTCGCATGCGGAAGGGAGGGGGATCGTCGCTGAATCGGATCTCTTCTTCCCGCGCGCGTGGTATGGTGTTTCAGGATTCATCGCCGCGCGAGGAGGCTTCATGCAAGAGCAGATTTCGACTCTTTCACCGGAAGACGTCCGAACACTCCCGAAGAAACCCTATGCGGTTTGGTGGTACGCATTTCCCATCGTCCAGGTTGCGTTGCTGTTCTGCTTCTTTTTCCTGATGGGCGCCAATGACGATGACAGGCCGTACGACCTTATCATCGTCCTGTATCTTGTATCCGCGTTGATCAATGCCATCTGGGCGTTCGTGCATACGTCCCCTGCGTATGAGGAATACCTCATGAGGTCCCTTGTCATCGTGCGGTATGCGACGGTGCCGTTTTATCTGGGATTCTTCATGTTCGGAGTGTTTGCGAGCATTGTGCTCGCATTTTTCACCGGCCCCTTCGGCGCCCTGTTCTTCATGCTCGTGGACTATCTGATCCTTCTTTCGTTCGTCCCTTGGGGACTCGCGTATTTCATCTGCCTTCGGCGGTCGGGCCAGATGGGCGTCATCATGATGCTTGTGAACATCGCCCTTCAGTTCTGCTTCGTGCTCGACGTCATCGACACGATCGCCGTCGTGTCGGTTTGGAAGCGCAGGCTCATTCCCGCGAGCATCGCCGTCATCGTCTTCATGACCATGGTGATTGGCGCCTTCCTCTGCATGGTCATGTTGGGGTAGGACGCCCGAAGGCGGTTTTGTGCCTCGGCCTATGCGGAGATGGGGTCGCGCGGGCTTCGGAGGACATGCCGGGGATGCGGGCATGAGGACAGCTGCATGCGCTATCGATTCCGCACGCCTGTCATCTCTGGGCTCTCGTCAGTCGTCCAGCTCTCTCGCCAAGGCTTCTGCGGCTTTATGGGCTTGCGACCAGGCAAGGAAAAGGGCGAGAACCGCAAACCCGAAGACGAAGATGCCGAATGCGGCTCCCATAAGGAAATTTGCCAGCAGATATGCCTGCTCGAATCCTACGAGCTGCACTTCGGCGATGGTGCGCACGGCAGAGAGGGCGCAGGAGAAGACGATTGCGGATCCGGCGGAATAGGCGAGGGTGAATCCGAGCGGAAACGAGGCGTTATGGCCGAACTTCGATCCGTAATAGATCCCCTTTGCCTGCTGGGTATTCGCCACGACGATGCATGCGATGGCTATGCATGCGAAGAGCGCCGATACGACCGCGCTCAAGGCGGCTTTCACCTCTTCGGTCATGATGTCGAGATGATGGACGTCCATGAGCTGCACGTACGACATCAGATAGAACGCGATGACCATGATGCCTGCGATGAGGAACCAGAAAGGTTTCTTGAACGCGCGATCTCCCTCGGTTTCCTCGCGCTCGTCGGCGGGCTTCATGTAATCGTTCCAGGTTTTCATCAAGCTAGTCATGAGATTTCCCCTCGATCCAGAACAGGTCGTTCAACGTGCACCCAAGCGCACGGCAGATGGCTATGCAGAGATTCAACGTCGGGTTGTAGCCGCCCGCCTCGATGAGCCCTATGGTCTGCCTCGTGGCGCCTACGGCCGCGGCAAGATCGCCTTGCGACATGTCGCACGCCGCACGGGCGGCTTTCATGCGAAGGTTCTTCTGCCCTTCCATATGCCCGCCTTTCGTCTGTAAGATATATCGTGCATTACCGAGCAATATGCGATATACATTGCATAGTGTCAAATATATATTGCAAAAAGAATGAAATAGAAGGAATTATTCTTTTGCTCGGCGTGAAGACCGATGATGCGCGCAGCGCGTGGGGCGTGTTGCTTCCAAGCGCTAGGCATTGCGCACGTACGCTTCGAGCGCTATGTGCCGCGCGCACGCATATCCGTCGGGCGCCATGGGGCGTTGTGCATTTCGCGTCTGCATGCGATGCGTCGCATGCGGTAGAGCATTGCGGCGCATCCATTCTGCCGGGGGAGTGGTATCGTTGGACCGAACATCCGGTTCGCATCGAATGCATCGCAGTCGTTTTCGCATGACAGAAGGAGCACGAACATGCCGAAGGAGCATCCGTCCATCGATCAATGGCTCGCAGAAGCGAAGGCCGATCCAAGCGCCGCGCAGTGCGGCATGTACCTGACGCACAACGGCGTCGTGCGCGTCACGCCTAAGCGTCAGGTGCGCGAAGGCGTCGAAGGTCTGGGAGAGGTGTCGCAGGTCGATTTCAGCTACGATGCGGCAGGCGTGGATGCCGCCGTTGCCGAAGTACTCACCTGGCCAGGCGTCTACTACGTGCGCGTGTGGCTCAACGAAGGCGTGCTCAAGGTGGGCGATTCCATCATGTACGTGCTCATCGGCGCCGATATTCGTCCGCACTGCGTGGATGCTCTGCAGAAGCTCGTCGGAAAGATCAAGAACGACCTTGTCGTGGAGCGGGAGATCTACGCGTAAAGAAGCGTGCTCGTATTTCCCGGTCCTCGTTTTCGAGGATCGCCACCGCCCGCGCGTTCGCCGCGTGCGGCTTGTGAATCGCGACGTCGAGGATGTGAGGCGAGCGGATGCCCGAGGAGAGCGTGCGTTCGCCGCATGCGTCGTATGAATCGACGGCTTGGAAACCCCTCGTTCACGTTCGTATGCCATAATGCGAAAACTCATGTTCAGACGAGGGAAGAAGAGACCGATGCTTGAGAAGAGAGAAACGGGCCAGGCCGAATCCGCGGCCGCTACGGCCGCCGTCGAAGAGGCGCGCCTCCAGGAATCCGGAGGCGAGGCGATCGGACCGAATGGGTTCGCGCTGCTGCCTATAATCGTGTTCCTGGTGCTCTATCTGGGGTCGGGCGTGTACTTCGAATACGTCAGGCCCATCGACGGGCAGATGGGCTTCTACGTGATCTCGGTCGTCGTGGCGTTCATGGTCGCCCTGACCGTGGCGCTCGTGCAGAACAGGTCGCTTTCCTTCGATGAGAAGATCCGTCATTGCGCGCGCGGCATCGGGGACGAGAACATCGTCATCATGCTGTTCATCTTTCTGTTCGCCGGGGTGTTCAGCGGTTTGGCAAGCGCGGCCGGCGGTGCGGAGAGCACGGCGAACATGATGCTTTCGGTCATTCCGTCGAGCTTCGCCATTCCGGGGCTCTTCCTTATCGCGGCCATCATCTCGCTTGCGATGGGCACGAGCACGGGCACGGTGTCGGTCTTGGCCCCCATCGCCGTCGCCGTGTCGGCGAATGCCGATCTGAACCTTGCATTTTGCGTGGCGAGCGTCATCGGCGGCGCCATGTTCGGCGACAACCTCTCGTTCATCTCCGATACGACGATCGCATCCACGAAAACCCAGGGTGCGGCCATGAAGGATAAGTTCTACGAGAACGCGAAGATCGCCATTCCCGTCGCGCTCGTTTCCATGGTCGTCATCGCCGTCGTCGCGTCTTCTTCGGCGCCTGCGTCTGTGGGCACCTACGAGTTCAACCCGGTGCTCGCCGTACCGTACTTCGTCGTGCTCATCCTCGCCATGACCGGCATGAACGTGCTTCTGGTGTTGACGATCGGCATTTTGCTCATGCTGCTGACGGGCGTTGCCGCCGGCACGCTTTCCTTCGTGAGCGCGTTCACGTCCATGGGTACCGGCGCGACCGGCATGTTCGAAACCATGATCGTGACCATCCTGGTCGCGGCCATCGGCGCGCTCATGCGTCAGCACGGCGGGTTCGCGGCCATCCTGCAGTTCATCCATAAGCACTTCCATGGACGCAAGGGCGGCATGGCGGGCATCGGCCTGCTGGTCTTCCTGCTGGACGTCGCGGCGGCGAACAACACGGTCGCCATCGTGATGGCAGGTTCGGTCGCCAAGCAGATCAGCGAGGAATACGATGTTTCTCCGCGCGAGGCGGCATCGCTGCTCGATACATGGTCGTGCATCGGTCAGGGGATCATCCCGTACGGCGCTCAGCTTCTGATCGGAGCGGGCATCGCGGGTATCTCGTCGGTATCCATCATTCCGTTTCTGTTCTATCCGATGCTGCTTGCGGTGGGCATGGTCGTCTACATCCTGACCGACGGCCTGAAATTCGGGCGCGGAAAATCGGCTGCTTCGAGCACGACTCGCGCGTAACCGCCCTGCCATGGCACGAAGCGGCGCCTCGGATATGCGTGACGATCGGCTCGAACATGCACAGGCATGCGCCCGTGCATGCGGCCTTGATCTGTATATGCGCGTCGAGGGCTTGACGCTTTCGCGCGATGGGGTCGATGTGCGCGGCGATTTTTCACGCATGCGTTCTCGCGTGCGAGCAGGCGTTCTTTCCAAGGAGCTGCTTGTGCGTGCCTGCCGCGTCAAAGGGGCATCCGCGCCTGTCGCCATGGATTGCACGGCCGGTCTGGGCGAGGATTCGTTTCTGCTGGCGGCTTCCGGTTTCTCGGTCACGCTCCTCGAGCGGAACCCCGTGGTGGCAGCCCTGCTCGTCGATGCGATGGAACGTGCACGGAAGGATCCTGAGCTTGCAGGGATCGTCGCGCGCATGACCCTTGTCCAAGGCGATGCGCTCGATGCTTTGGACCAGGCGATGCATGATGGCCGGCGGCCCGACGTGGTCTATCTGGACCCGATGTTTCCCGAGAGGCGCAAAGATGCCGTGGCCAAGAAGAAGCTTCAGCTGATCCAGCGGCTCGAAGCTCCCTGCGACGACGAATCGACGCTCCTCGACGCCGCCTTGACGGCGGGTCCACGCAAGGTCGTCGTGAAGCGTCCGCTCAAAGGGCCGTTCCTCGCGGGCAGGAAGCCTTCCTATGGCCTGCGAGGCAAGACGATCCGCTACGACTGCTACGTTCGGGCGCGATAGGCCCTACACATACGTTACGGTCTCTTCAAGGGGCTTGCGCTCGTCGTGCAGTCTGGATGGTTTCGCGTCCGGGGCTGCGTAGCCGATCGGCATGAGCAGCACGGGCATAATTGATTCAGGCAAGCCGAACGCTTCGTTCGCCTGGGAATTGGGAAAGAGATTGACCCAGCAGGTGCCGAGCCCCGCCTCGGTGGCCGCAAGCATTATATGCGTGGCCACGATGCTCGCATCCTGCTGCCCGGCATGGATTCCCTCTTCAAGCGGGTTCTTCCAGTCCTCGTCTGCGTCGTAGGCGATCAGGAGCACGACCGGGGCGTCGAATCGGCATCGTGTGAGGCCGTCCACCTTTTCAAGCGCCTCCGCGCTGTTCAGGACATAGATACGTTGAGGCTGGAGGTTCTTCGCGGTCGGTGCGACGTTTCCCGCCTCAAGGACGGCGGAAAGCTTTTCAGGCTCGACAGGAGCGTCCGAGAACTTCCTGACGGAATACCGTTGTGCGGCGAGCTTCATGAATTCCATTGCCTGCTCCTTTCGTTCATACGGCAGGTGCCTTCGCAGGCCGTCTTTCTTGCCCTATGCGGCTTTTCACTTCATGTTCATTCTAACGTCGATTATCCGTTCGGGAGGCATCGGTTCTCTCGATGCGTCTCCGTATTCCGCTCTGCGCAGAACGGAATCGTCGCTCCCCCCCCCTTTTTTTTTGGGCCGAAAGACGCTCGTCCGCATCGCTTTTGATCCTTACTTAAGGCGCTCTGCGCCTAGAGTGCCATGTGACATGGTGCATGCGAGAAGGTTCCGCATGCATGCGGCGTTGACTCGATCTACGGAGGAGGGGCCTCATGAAGAGGTTCGCCTTGATTGCTGCGGGAGCGCTGCTGGGCGCCCTGATGGCGCTTTCGCTTACGGCGTGCGGCGGATCCTCGTCGCGTGATAGGATATCGGCCCGAGTCGGATGTCGATTCGGGCCGATCGCGTTTCTTTCCGTGTGCGCGCGGGAAGGCGTTTCGTGCGATCGGCGGCAGGAAGGATCGAGGGGGTCATGTGCTCGAGGAGCTGCATTTGATTCGCGTGCGATATCTGGGTTGGGGACTATTGCTTGCCTGGGTGTTCTGCACGTTCTATACCGATGTCGCACTGAATGCCATGGGATCGCTCGCCCCCGCCGTCCTCGCTGAATCCAACAGGGGATCGGCGCTCTCCGTGCTTCCCGTGCTGTCGGCGATCGCTGCGCTTGCGGCTCTCGTGTTCGTGGAGCGACGCCTCGGTGCCGTCGTAGATCATCCGGCCGTGCTTTGGGTATCCGCTGCAATGGCATGCGCATCGACGCCGCTTCTGTTTTTGGGACAGTCGCTCGCGCCGGTCGCGTACGGGGTCGGGGCCATAGGATCAGGTATGGGAAGCGCGGTTCTCTGGGTCGGCTGGGGCATTCGGTATGCGGGGTTGTCTCAAGAAGATGTTGAGCTGCATGCGCCGGCTTCGGCGTTGGCGGCGGCCGTGGTCATCCTTGTCGCTTCATCTATGTCGGGCGTCGTGGGCATCGCATTCGTCGCGCTTCTTCCGGTCGCGTCCGTTGCCATGCTGCAGCGTTCTCTGCCAGGCGCTGCACGCATGCAGGTTCTCGAAGGCTCCGATGCCCTGCATGCTTCCGATGCCGCTGCGGCGCATGATCGGCTCTTGTCGAGGCCTGCGCGTGTGTCGAGGCTCTTCGGGCGCAGCGGCTGGGGCGTGCTGATCGCATGCCTCTTCGCCTGCGTCGCCGGCGGATTCTGGGCGCAGCCGGCCGATGATGCGTCGGGGCTTCAAATCGTCATGATCGCCGCGGCCGTGCTGATGCTTGTCGTGGGCATGGTTTCGGTGTCAGGCCCGCGGCGGATATCGGTTTCGTTCGTGTTCCGGTGGATATGCCCGCTTCTCGTAACGGCCTTCGCGGCGCTCGCCGTATACGGCGATTCGTTCGGTCCCTATATCGCCAACGGCATCTCGCTCGCCGCTCGTTTCGCATTTTGCACGATAACCCAGATGTACTTCGCGCGCTTCGCCGCGCGCGGGCTTTCCACGGCGACGCAGTCGTATGGATGGGGATGGGTCTGCGTGCATGCGGGCGATCTGCTGGGCGTCATTGCGTTGCTTTGGTTCTCGCCGCTCGTGGCTGCAGATGAGCGTGCGCTCGCGACGTTTGCGATCGCAAGCATCGTGGCACTGGTCTTCTGCACCATGCTCGTGCTCGGCGACGATTCGTGTTTCAAGGTTCCGAGCTCGGCTTCCGAGGAGGCGACGTTCGTGCAGGGTGCGGGCTCTCTTGGTGCCGCTTCGTCGGCCGCCTATGGCGGAGAAGGACCGTGCAGCGCAAATGCCGACCTTTCGGCCGATGCGGGCACGGTCGCCGTGGCGACGGACGTGACCGACGCATCCTCATCCGAGCATCGGCTCGCGGAGCTTTCGGCGGAATTCGGCCTGACCCAGCGCGAGACCGAGGTGTTCGTCCTGCTCATGCGCGGCCGATCGGTGCCCTATATCCGCGACGAGCTTTCCATCTCGCGCGATACCGTGGCGACGCATGTCAAGCATATCTACGTGAAGGCCGACGTCCATTCCCGTCAAGAGCTGCTCGATCTGGCGCTTTGACGCAAGAGGGATCGAACGGGCGCGACGACGGCGGCCATGCATGCTTATCTTGCATCATATAGGCGCGTGGTTCTTCGGGTTTCTCCACACCGCAAGATGATGGGCTGCATGCGACGAATCGCATCCCGCTTCCTGATGAGAACGAGATGCGATTCGTCATGCGAGGAAAGCACGCAGGCGCCGTGCAGGAGGGATGCACGTCGCCTGCTTTGCCCGCAGAGGGACGGTTCGTCAGGCGATGCCGCAGGCATGCTTGGCGGCGATGCGTGCGAAGCAGCCGCAGCGTCCTGCATTGACGCCGGTGAATTCGCTCGGATAGCCGTGCGGATAGAAGCCGCCTTGGTCGTTGCCGCAGACGTAGAGCCCTTCGATGACGGTGCCGTCCTGACGCAGCGCACGGCTGTCGGCGTCGGTCACGATGCCGTTGATGGTCACGAGGAAATTGCCTGTCGTGCGGATGGCGTAGAAGGGAGCCGTATCGACGGTGCTGCATCGATAGGCCGCCTTGCCGTAATCGACGTCGCCTGAAGCCATGACCTCGTTGTGTAGCGCTCGACGGTGGCGAGGAAGGCCTTCTGGTCCGCTTCATCGGAGAACATGGTCTTCGCGAGTTCCTCGAGCGTGTCGCATTTCTTGAGCGTGCCATCGTCGAGGCGCGGCTGCATCCAGAAACTGTCTAGATGATCCTTGCTCATGGCTTCGAGATCGTACACGTCGGCGTTGAACGCGCTGCCATCGGGGGCGGGAGCCAGGCGCGAGCATCCGCCGGTGTCGAAGCGCTGGATGTCTTCCCAATACGTGCCGTCGAACACCTGCCAGCTGAATCCCTTGGGTTGGCGCGTGCCCTGGGCGTAGATCTCGGGATAGGTGGAATCCTCGTTCATGAAGCGCTCGCCGTGCACGTTCACGCGCAGGAAGGGTTGGCTTGCGGGAAGGAAGAGCGGCATGCCCATGTCGGGACCGATCTGCTCGGTGTCATCGGTGATGCCGCGGTTCCAGACCATGGCGCCTGCGCCTTCTTCCAGGTATGCGCCCGCCCAGAGCGCCATGCGGATGCCGTCACCGGATTCCGTGGTGGCTGCGGTGCTGGTGCAGTACTTAAGGGCGTCGGGACACAGATCCTCGACCATTTCGCGGTTCGCGCCGTAGCCGCCGGTGCAGACGATGACTCCCTTCGCCGCGTTGTACTGGCGGTACTGGTCTTTGTTGAAACGTGCGAGAACGCCCGTGACCTTTCCTGATTCGTTTTGGACGAGCTGCTCGCCCGTGGTCAGGAAATCGATCGTGCCTCCTGCTTCGAGGAAGAGATCGCGCATGACCTCGAGGTGCTGGTACGCGCCGTAATTGGGGCCTTGCGGATTGAAGTCGCCCATGACCGGATTGGTGCACATCGCGGGGTAGTAGGCTTCAGGGTCGTCGGGTGCATGCCATTCGAAGGGGAAGGTCATGCCGGCAGGGGTTTCGGTGTCTTCGAGCCAATCCATGAACTCGCCCGACTTGTCGCACCAGGTGCGCCAGAGCGCCATGTTCACGTCGCCGGTCTGGGTTTTGCGCACGTGGTTCATGAGCATGGGGATGTCGGGGGTGTGCTCGCCCGCATGGCGCGATCCGATTGCGCCCACCGCCTCGCGTGCCGAGGCGACCTGTTGGCCCTTTTCGATGATGACGACCTTGAAACCCTGCTGCTGGGCGGTCATGGCGCCCATGAGGCCGGCATTGCCGGCTCCCACCACCACGAGGTCGTAGTCGACGGTTTCCGCGATGTCGGCGATGGGTTCGGGAGCGTCGCGCCATGACGCGGCCTTGGTTTCCTTCTCGCCTTCGCTCGCCTGCTTCGGTGCACAGCCGGCAAGGCTGGCGGCGCCGGCCGCTCCGATGGCGGCGACGCTGCCGAACTTGAACAGATCGCGACGGCTCATGGATGTCTTCATGCGTTTCCCTCCTCGCGCATCGGGCTTCTTTCAATCTCGATGCGTATCCGATCATGCCATGCGCTTCCTTGAGGCGCACGGCTTCAACGCATTCGACGATAGGCATGGATTCGGCTGCCTGCATCGCGCGCATTTGGGTATTTTTCTCTACCCGAAAATAGGTGATGGCATCTGAACAGGGTATTCTCTTCGGTCGCGGCGATGTCGATTGCGACCAGGAATGCCGCGATGGAAAGCTCGCATGCGATGCGTCCCCTTCATCATGTCGTCCGTGAGCGCACTGGCCATGACGAGCCTCTCGCGAGTGCCCAGGGTCTTCGTCGTATCGTGCACGGCATGGACGGTTTAGGACGCGTAGGCTCGTGTACGGCGGAATTGTGAGCCGAGAACGATTGCTCGTCGCGTGCGCGGAGCGCCTATAATGAATGCGGTTCCATCGCGCACGGCCGAGCTTCGCATTGCGCCTTGCGCATCCGATCGACCCTCTCCAGCCGAAAGGAGCTTCATGGCCGTTGAATCCGTCAATTACCAGTGTCCCTCGTGCGGGGGCACGATGCGCTACGACGGCGCATCCGGCAGGCTCGTATGCGATTTCTGCGGGACGGCGCATCTTCCGTCCGACATAGAGGCGATCTACGCCGCGCGGCAGGCATCGGCCGACGCATCTGCCGAAGAGGCCTCGCGCCGTGCCGAGGCGGGGACTCTGAGCGAATACGAGCAGATGGCTTCTGGATCGGGCGCAGCCGTTGCGTTGACCGACGAAGTCATCGCCGAGGCCGTCGATGCGCAGGGCGCCGACGGCGCAGACGATCCCATCGCCTCGTTTCTTTCGCGCGCCTCATGGAACGAATCGGAGCGCGCGGGACTTCGATCGTTCACCTGCTCGTCGTGCGGGGCAAGTCTGACCTGCGACGCGACGACGGCGGTTTCCGAGTGCCCGTACTGCGGCAATACCGCGGTCGTGCCAGGCACGTTCGTCGAGACGGCGCGTCCCGACCTGGTCGTCCCGTTCAAGGTCGACAAGGCTGCGGCGACCGCGGCGCTTACCGCCCATTACAAGGGGAAACGGTTCCTTCCGAAAGACTTTGCCGACGCCAATCGCATCGAGCACATCCAGGGGGTCTACGTGCCGTTCTGGCTATACGATGGGACGGCCGAGGGAAGCGAGACCTTCGAAGCGCGCAACGTTCGCACGCATCGTTCCGGGGACGAGGAGATAACCGAGACCGACATCTATTCCGTCTATCGCGCCGGAGAAGTCGGCTTCACGCGCGTTCCTGCCGATGCGTCGGCGAAGATGCCTAACGGACACATGGATGCCATCGAACCGTTCGACTACGGATCCCTCGTGCCGTTCTCGCTCGCCTACATGCCAGGATACCTGGCCGAACGTTTCGACGAGGATGCGGAGGCGTGCGCATCGCGCGTGCATGGACGCATGCGGCAGTCGCTCGAAGACGAGCTGCGCGCATCCGTGCGCGGCTATGATGAGGTGCGGTCGGGGTCCTTGGATGCGCAGGTGCGCATGGAATCGGTCTCCCAGGCGCTCTTCCCGGTCTGGATGTTGCATACGCGTTGGCAGGACGGAGATTACCTTTTCGCCATGAACGGCCAGACCGGACGCCTCGTGGGCGATCTGCCCGTGTCATGGGGAAAGGTCGTGCTTTGGTTCTTCGGGCTTTTCGCCGTGCTCTGCATGGTTCTGTCAGGGCTTGATTTCGGGTTCCTCCAGTTCGACGACACGCTTGCGAGCATGCTCGTGGACATAGGGCTTCCTATCGTGGGGGCGGCGTCCATCTGTGCGGTGTTCTACTCGCAGATGAAGACCGCGCGCGAACGGAGCGAAGCGCACGAATACATAGATGCGGACGGGCTCGAGCTTTCCGCATCGCAGGACACGTTCATCGAGACGAGGCGGTCGAGCAGACATCTTGACTGACGGCATGGTGCGTCCGTGAAACCGGCTTCTATCGGAAGCCTTATGAAAAAGGAGGAATGACATGGGACTTCTGAAGGCAGGCGCTGGGGCGTTGGGCGGCGTGCTCGCCGATACCTGGCGCGAGTTCTTCTATTGCGATTCGCTTCCCCCCGATGTGCTGGCGGCGAAAGGCGTCAAGCGGATATCCGATCGCGGGCGCAGCTCCAATACCAAGGGCGAGAGCAATATCATCTCCGACGGTTCGATCATCGCGGTCAACGAAGGCCAGTTCATGATCATTGTCGAGCAGGGAGCCATCGTAGATGCCTGCGGCGAGGCGGGTCAGTTCGTTTTCGACAAATCGACCGAACCGTCGCTCTTCTTCGGGCAGGACGGTCTGGGCGATCGCTTCCTGAAGACCTTCGAGCGCATCGGCTCGCGTTTCACCTTCGGCGGCGATACCGGCAAAGACCAGCGCGTCTACTTCTTCAATAAGAAGGAGATCGTGGGCAACAAGTACGGCACCGCTTCTCCCGTGCCGTTCCGCGTGGTCGATGCCAATATCGGCCTTGACGTGGATATATCGGTGCGCTGCAACGGCGAGTATTCGTATCGCATCGTGGATCCGATGCTTTTCTACAAGAACGTATGCGGCAACGTCGAGGAGCCCTATACGCGCGACAACATCGATTCCCAGCTCAAGAGCGAGCTTTTGACGGCTTTGCAGCCGGCGTTCGCACGCATCTCCGCCATGGGCGTCCGTTACAGCGCGGTTCCGGCCCATACGGAAGAGCTCTCCGCGGCTTTGAACGAGGTCCTATCCGAGAAGTGGTCCGACCTGCGCGGCATCGAAGTCGCTTCGTTCGGCGTGAACACGATCGCGGCATCGCCCGAAGACGAGGCCATGATCAAGGAGCTGCAGAAGGCCGCGGTCATGCGCGATCCGACGATGGCGGCCGCGAACATCGCGGCGGCGCAGAGCGATGCCATGCGCATGGCGGCTTCCAATGAGAACGGCGCCATGATGGGCTTCATGGGCATGGGCATGGCGAACGCTATCGGCGGCATGAACCCCCAGGGCCTCTACGGCCAAGGCGGCGGGCAGCCGAACGTTCCGCAGAGTCAGTACGCCCAGGCGCCTGGCGGCGGATTCGGCGCGGTTGCAGGCGCGGCAACGGCAGTAGGGAGCTGGGCCTGCGATTGCGGAACGCAGAACACCGGCAAGTTCTGCGGCAACTGCGGAAAGCCCAAGCCCGAACCTGCAGCGGCGAATGGTTGGACCTGCGGTTGCGGCACGCAGAATACCGGAAAGTTCTGCAGCAACTGCGGCGCTCAGAAGCCCGAGACGCCCAGCACCTGGTCGTGCCCGACGTGCGGTACCCAGAACACGGGCGGCTTCTGCAGCAATTGCGGCGGCCCGCGTCCGTGAACCGAAGGCGGCGACATGCCGCTTTTCGCCGGCTTCCTCTGGGGAGGCTGGTCGTAGAGAAGGCGCGGCCCCGAGCGGTGGATGCTCGGGGCCGCGTTCCTTCTTACGACGTAAGACGTCTGCTCATATCGATGAGGTCTTCGATCATGGCATCGGGAAGCTCGCCGTCGAGGCGGACGGATACCCAGTTCTTCTTGTTCATGTGGTATGCGGGCATGATGTCCGAGGACATGCGGAGCACAAGCGCATCGTCGGGATCGACCTTCACGTTCAGGATGAAGACGGGCTCGGTGCCTTCAAGGCCTAGGCGGCCGGGCGGCACATCCATGACCACGCCGTACCACCTGCGATTCACATCGTTTCGCAGCACGGCGTAGTTCGGCCATTTCGTCCACATGCGTTCGGGTTCGGTTCCGTAGGCTTCTTTCACGTATGCGAATAGCTCCGACGGCTTCATGATCGCATCCTCGGAATTCTCGACCTAGTGCTCGTGATGGCAGCCGCCGGCTCCGTGGGTGTGGCCTTTGATGATATGGGGGAGGTCTCCCGCAAGGTATTTCTTGACGGCTTCGTCGGCATCGCCCGAAATGGACGTATAGATTTCGACGTCCTTCTTCTGCATGCCCTCGATGGCGGGCATGCCGATGCCGCCGCAGATGACGGTCGTCACCCCAAGGCCGAGCATCGTTGCGATCTTGCGTGCATGTCCTTCGCCTTCGTCTTCGATGACGCGCGAGGCCGCGATCGCACCGTTTTCGACATCGTAGATCTTGTACTGGGCTGCATGGCCGAAATGCTGGTCGATGTTTCCGTTGTCGTAGGGGATGGCGATGGTTTCCGTCATGAGCGCTCCTTTATCCGTCCGTTTGATGACGTCGTCATACTAACGCATCGATTTACGCCATTCGCCACGGGGAAGCGCGCGGTGCATGCGAGAAGTTCCAACGGGCTTTTCTGCGTGCTTTCGGATGTGCGATCCGATGCCATGAAAAACGGCGGTGCGCCAGGGAGGCGCGTCGCCGTTTATAAAGCGAATCAGAGGGATATTACGAGGTCGCGTTACGTGCGTCACTCATGGCGTTCGGCTTCCTGCTTCTTGCGGTATTCGGCGAGCAGCTGGTTATAGGTGGCGCCGTTGCGCTTGATGAAGTGCGTGATGACCGCCGTGACGATTGCCAGAATCACCAAGAATGTCACGGCGAAGCTGGCCCACGCCCAGGGGTTGTCCGTCGGAAGCCACGTTCCGATGTACGCGCAGCCGGCCAGCACCGCGAAATAGGTGAGTCCGAAGCCCGCAAGGCGCGTCGGATAGCCCATGCGGCTGTTCAGACGGAAGTTGAACCAGAGCTGCTGGAGCAGGCCGCCTGCAACGCCGGCGGCGATGATGGTCAGGCACATGATTTCGTCCTGGTTTATTCCATCGAACGCGCAACCGATGGCTATGAGGAGGACGAGCATGATGACGGCAATGCCGCTTCCGGAGAAGAATCCTCGTGCGATCAGGCTCTTCGTGGTCACGGGGGTAGATGTATCGAAGACCTGCAGGTCTTCAGGATCGGTGTGTTTCGAGGTATCGTACGGTTTCATGGCAAGGTCCTTTCTAGGCGAGCGCACCGAGCTTGCGGCGAATATCAGGGGCGTAGCTTCGCGTCGCGACGACGCGAGATCCTCCGTCGAGCTCGAGGATGAGACGGCTGTTCGGTTCGGGAACGATCGAGACCACCTTGTCGAAGTTGACGAGGACCTGGCGCGAGATGCGCATGAACTCGGTGCCTTCGAGTGCCTGTTCGAGCTCGTAGAGACGCAGTGGGGATTCGAGAGTCGTTCCATCCATGGTCCTGATGAATGCGCGCCGCTCGGTCGTTTCCACATAAAGAACCTGGTCGAGCGGGATGATCTTCTGCGAGATATCGCCATTCGGGGCATAGCCCACGAGACGTCCCGTAGCGGCGCGCAAGGCCTCGACGAGCCGCGAGGCGCGCGGATCGCCAGGAGCGGCGACGATGGTCACCTCGATTTCGCGCCGTCCAGGTTCTTCTTTCAGCGTGATGTTCATCATCTGATCCTTCGCTTCGATGCATGTGCAGTGCTCGGACGTCCTTGCGAGCATGAATATACCAAGGTACGGTATCGGGAATGAGCGCAGGATTCCGAGTTGCATGAACGTATGCGCGACCCGCACCGAGATGCGTGCAGGGATATCTGAGTTGCATGGGGAAGGCTCGTTTTCCAATGAAGATTCAGTCGGGCGGCCGATGCGGCCGGCTGCTCTCGGAGCGGCGATGCACGAAGTCGAAACTCACGGCTGCATAATCGGCGGTCTTAGCGCGCTTCGCCGTCTGCGCACTCTATTTTCGGCGGCTTCGATCGATCCGTCCGGGCCTTTGCCGCCATGCGGTTCCTGCAATGCTGTATGAACTGGTATTCCAGGTAGCTTAAGGAATGATCCTTGCTGTACGAGATGCCGAAGCGCCACGGCATCCCTTTGAAGACGATGGCTTTGACGGGTGGCGTCGTATTCCGGAAGAAACCATCGAACAGGTCGGCGACGCTTCGAGCGGTGAACGACACGCGTCCCGGACGGCAGGCGTAATCGTAAAGCAAGGACATTTCCGAGAACGTGTCGATGCGCGTCGGTTTCACATCATGCTCTTCGCACTGTCGCAAGAAATCCGTGTAATTCTTGAACGACGGTCCGACAAGGCCGACCTGGTAGCCCTCGAGATCCTCTATGCCGATGGACTCTTCGCGTGCAAGCGGGTCGTTCCTGCTGACCCAAACCAGACGGTCGTGCGAATAGAGCTCTGTCGTCTCGAAGTCGCTTTCGTAAGGAAACACGGTGAACGCAAGCAGGCACGATCCGGCGAAAAGGCTTTCGTCGCAATGCACGTCGGGCTGTTCGTCGCAGTGAATGGTGATGCCAGGGTGCTGAGCTTCGAATGATTTGAATAGGTCGATTCCTAAAACGCCGCGCACGCCGATCGCCGAGCAAAGGGAAAGGCTCAGATCGGCATTCGCTTTGATGTCTCGGAATCGCGCCTCGAGCTTGCGGAAGGCTTCCTCATGCTCGCATGCGTATTCGTAGAAGGCGTCGCCGTAGGCGGTCGGTGTGCATATCGCACCCTTGATGTCGTCGAAGAGCCGGACGTTGAGCTCGCGTTCGGTCGATTCCAGCGACTTGAGGAGCCCTTGACGCGAAAGGGGGATGGAACGGGCCGCGGCGCGGATGTTCGGAAGTTCGTAGAGGGCCTTGAAATAGCGGATCTGATTCTCGTTCATGTCGCCTCCTGGCGTAGCGCGTGATTGCAAGGCTCTGCCCAAGACAAACTCTATTGTATATAAGACGACTGGTTACGCCGCTCGTCATCGACGCGGCGGCTTTGCCTTGTATTGTGAAGGAGCAGCGAGCAGAGGGAGCTCGCGCACGATACGAGGAGGGTATCAATGAACGGAACCGAACAGGGAATTTCACGTCGTGGATTCATCTCAGGCGCGGCAGCGGCTGCATCGATCGCCGCATTCGCCGGCATGGCCGGATGCGCGCCGAAGTCGACCGAGGCCAATAAAGCCCAAGCGCCCATGGAAGGAGGCGCCGAAGTCGTAAGCGATGCATGGAAGATCGAGGATCTGGGAGAGCCCAAGGAGACGCTGACGTGCGATCTGTGCGTCGTCGGCGGTGGCGGCACAGGCCTGGCGGCAGCCATCGAAGCCAAGCAGCTCGGTATCGATGTGCTTCTCCTTGAGAAGAAATCCCAGACCGGTGGGTCGTTCATCGGCTCCGAAGGCTTGTTCGCCGTCGGTTCTCACTGGCAGGAAGAGGCCGGCATCGACTATTCGCAGGACGAGCTTATCGAGAATTGCCTCGATTATCATCATTGGATCGCGAATCCTGCGCTCTACAAGAACTTCTTCAAGCATACTGCCGGCACCGTGACATGGCTTGAGGATCTGGGCGTCGAGTTCGATCATGTGCAGTCGCTCGGCGACTCGCCGAACGCTTGGCACGTGTATAAGGGTATCGGTTCCGAGGGCACCGGCGTCACCTTCATGAAGTCGTTCGGCGCCGCGGCGGAAGCTGCGGGCGTTCCTATGGAACTGAGCTGTTCGGGCAAAAAGATCGTCATGGAGGATGGCAAGGTTTCGGGTGTTCTGGCCGTGCGCGACAACGGCGATGTTGTGAAAATCGACTGCAAGGCGGTTATCGTGGGCACGGGCGGCTGGGCCAATAGCGCCGAGCTCATCCGCGAACTGAACGGGTCCGACCCGGCGCGCGTCACCGCTTCCGGCTTGGACGGACGTGACGGCGACGGTCTGAAGATGGTCAAGGATGCCGGCGGCGCCCTTGCGCTCGGTGCGGGCACCATGGCGACGTACGGCCCAATTCTGCCGCAGACCACGTACGGCACCAACCTGCAGGCTGCCACGTCGCTCGAGCCTCATCTGTGGGTCAACCAGGATGGAGAGCGCTTTGTGCGCGAGGATATGTTCCTGAAGAATTTCGCCTACGCGGGCAATGCGGTTCATAATCAGAAGCGCGCATTCACGGTATGCAATGAGGCGATCATCAAGCAGTACACCGAGGTCGGTGGCGATGTGGGTGTTGGTGTGTATGTCGTGGCAGGTCAGCCGATGAGCGATCTTGCCGACGAATTCCCCAAGCTGCTTTCATCGGGAAATAAGTACGTCTATCAGGCGGATTCCATCGAAGAGCTCGCAAAGGCCATGGGTATCGATGCCGCATCGCTCAAGAAGACCGTTGACGAGTACAACGGTATGTGCGCCGCGGGCTCGGACACCGAATTCTTCAAGCCCTCTGAGTACATGCGTCCGATCGAAGCCGGCCCGTATTATGCGTTCGAGGTTTTCAACGGGTACTTCTGCACCGTCGGTGGCGTCAGCGTCACGCCGAACACCGAGGTCATGGATGCCGAACGCAATGTCATTCCTGGACTGTTCGCAGGCGGTTGCGATGCGGGCGGATTGTACGGCGACACGTACGACGTGGCGTTCTGTCCCGGCTCGTGCGCATCGTGGGCCATCAACTCCGGACGTCTGGCGGCGAAGCAGGCCGCGCGCTTCATGGGCATGACGGTTGATGACGACAAGTAGGAGTATCGGCGTCAGAAACCTCGTTTGAAACAAGCTCTGCATTGCAAGACGCAACAAAGCATCATCCATCAAAGAGACAGTGTATGGGAAAGTAGGGAATAGGGATCTGTGCGAGATATGCGCGAAGCGGCACGGGGGCGGCTCGTCGCACTCGCATTCGTCAGGCTGGCAGTCATCAGGTGGATCTTGGTGGTATCAGTATTCCGATGGAAGCTACCCATGGGATTGCTGGGAGAAGATCGGCGGTTCCTGGTATCACTTCGACGACGATGGCTGGATGGATACGGGGTGGCTCCGCAGCGGCGGCGAATGGTATTACCTCTCGGATTCAGGCGCCATGAGGACCGGCTGGCAGAAAATCGGCGGATCCTGGTACCACTTTGCAGGATCTGGAGCGATGGATACCGGCCGGGAGAAAACCGGTGGAACGTGGTACCACTTCGAGGGGTCTGGTGCCATGGATACGGGGTGGCTCCGCAGCGGCGGCGAATGGTATTACCTCTCGACTTCCGGCGAGATGACGGTCGGTTGGGAGAAGATACGTGGCACCTGGTATCACTTCGATAGCGACGGCTGCATGGAAACCGGTTGGCTCCGCAGCGGCGGCGAGTGGTATCACATGAATGGATCGGGCGCTATGCACACGGGTTGGCAGTCCATCGGAAAGCACTGGTACTGCTTTGCCAAGAGCGGTGCCATGTATTCGGACACATGGGTCGGGAATTACTATCTGGGCTCTTCGGGGGCTATGCTTACGGACTGCCAGACTCCTGACGGAAATTACGTCGATGAAAACGGGAAAAAGATAGCAAAGAAGCCGAAGGAGCCCGTGGAGCCTGCGGATCCAAAAGAGCCGACGGAATCGGCGGCGCCGGAGGTGCCGGCAGCGGCATGAGTTTCGTTTCGCTTCGTGCATGACGCAAGGCGAAAGGACATTCGGCCTATACAGGCTAGCAGATAGTTTGCATGATGGGACGCGCGAGCAGTGCAGCGCGTCCCTAGCGAACCAATATGAGATTCATCGCAAAGCCCAAGGAAGAGTATCGCGCTTTCGTACCCGGCTCTTTCCATGAAGTATTATGGGGCTAACTTAGGGATTTCGTTTTCTGATCGACTGCGCGCGAGGTGGGCAGCTTGAAGAAGAGCACGTGGGACAGGTATGCGCCTATCTACGAGAGGGCGATGCGTTCGGACGAATCGACCTACGAATCCATGTACGCCCGTATTTCCGAGGTCGTGCAGGGTAAGGAAGTGCTCGAACTCGCGACAGGTCCTGGCCTTCTTGCGAAGCATGTCGTTTCCTCGACCAAGCGCATGGTCGCCACGGATTATTCGGAAGGGATGATCCGGGAAGCGAAGAAGGGAGAGGTTCCTGGCAATCTTACGTTCGAAGTCGCCGATGCGACCGATCTTCCGTACGAGGACGCTTCCTTCGACGTCGTCATCATAGCGAACGCGCTTCACATCATGCCGAATCCGGAACGCGCCCTCTCGGAAGCCCGACGCGTTCTGCGCGATGGCGGCCTGCTCATCGCCCCAAATTTCGTCAGCCATGACGATACGGTCGTCAGCCGGATTTGGTCTTGGGTGCTGAAGCGTGCCGGTATCGGCTTCGATCATCAATGGACGCTCGATGAGTACGTTGCGTTCCTGTCCGACCAGGGGTGGCGCGTCGTTCATAGGCAAGAGCTCAAAGCGAGGATCGCGCTTCTGTACGTTGAGTGCGTTCGAATCCGCTGATCGCTTCCGTCACCTTTCCGTATGCGGGAAACTGCGGCGTGGCGTTCGTTCGGATCGCATCGCCGCCGGCCGATCTATCGGTTCGTCTTCTCTGGCTTCTTCCGGTGGATCATGAAGTCGGGAAGGTCGGTGAAGCCGACGCGTTCGTACAGTCCTCGTCCTGCCGCGGACGTCTCCAGATAGATCTTATCGACGCCACGATCGATCGCCTGGTCAACGAGCCATTCGATCATGGCCCGCCCAACGCCTCGTCGCTGGGATTCAGGACGCGTGTAGACGTTCATCAGGAACGCGCATCTTCCGCTTGGATTATCAGGCGAGGGCAGCTCGGTCTGCAGGCACATGCCCGCGCATCCGACGATCACGCCGTCAAGACGTGCGAAGCAGGCTACATGTCCGCTCCTGGGGATTTCCCGCTCGTAATAGGCGCGGTTTTCAGCTTCCAGCTGCGCCATGTCGGCGTCGGCGGGCAGCGAGAACACCTCGCGCAGCGTTTCTATGCGCCACGCCGCCAGCTCGTCGATCCTGTCGATTCCTGCCTCTTCTATTGAAATCATGCGGCTTTCCTCCTATTCCTGCAGCGCACGCGTTTCAACCGTTCCGATCGAGCCGTTCGGCATGCGGTGCCCATTTGGCCGATCGACCTTCCGACATGCATCCCTTACGCTTTCAGGACGATGGGAAGCGCTTCTTTGTCGGGCTTCCCGTTCGCGTTCAACGGAATCTCCGACATACGGACGAAGAACTCCGGAATCATGAACGATGCGAGCTTGCGTGCAAGACGTTGCTTGAGCTCCGAGAGTCGCATGTCCTGCGTGGCCGGGACGATATAGGCCGTCATATAGGAAAGATCCGACTCATCGCGGCTGTCGCAGACCACCGCATGGACGATTTCGGGATCGGCGACGAGCACGTTTTCGACCTCGGAGCATTCTATGCGGCGTCCATCGATCATCACCTGGGAATCCTTGCGGTGCAGAAAGGCGATGTCGCCATCGGGCAGAACATAGCCCAGATCGCCGCTCCGATACATGCGCGTACCGTTCACGTCGACGAAATTCGCCTGCTCGGGATGATTGCCCAGGTAGCCGCGCGAAACGCCTGCGCCCGAGATGCAGATCTCGCCCACCTGGCCTGCGGGGACGGGCTTGAGATCCTTATCGAGGATCGCGATGTCGTCGCAGGCGACCGGCGTTCCGATCGGATACGTTCCGTCGGGAAGCGGGCTGCCGCCGTTCACGCGATAGTAGGCGGCGCAGCACGTCGTTTCGGAGGGGCCGTACGTGTTGTAGACGAGCGCATGATCCAGGAGCTTGTCGCAGTACGAGGCGCGCAGCACGTCGCCGCCGCTTACGTAGAGGCGGACGCGTGACGGAATGCGGCCTGAATGATTGATGTCGGAGACGAGATAGGGGAAGCCGTCGACGATCGTGACGCCTTCTTTCTCTATGTAGTCGATGAGCGCTTCGGCAGAAGCCTTCGCCCGTTCGGGCGCGATCGCGAGCGTCGCACCGCTGAGCAGGGCGGAGAACACCTCTTCGACGAAGATATCGAACGAGCAGACGGAATGCTGGAGCATGACGTCGCCGGCGCCGATGCCGAATTCGCGTTCAAATGCGTCGATATAGCTTACGACGTTGCGGTTTTCCACGGATACGCCTTTGGGCGTGCCGGTCGTGCCCGAGGTGTAGAGCACGTAGGCGAGGTCGTCGGGACGCGCGACGCACGCCGCGTCAGAGGCGCTCGCCGGTTCGCAGCCGTTCTCCACGAAGATGCGACGTGCGCTTTGGAAGAGGTCGTCGTAGGCGCGCTGGGTGATGACCGCATCGACGTCCGCCTCGGTGAGCATGAATCTGATGCGGTCGATGGGGAACGAGGGTTCCGCCGGCACATAGGCGGCTCCGCGCTTGAGCACGGCGAGCATAGAGGCGATCATCTCGATGCCGTGGTCCATGACGATGCCCACGAAGCGGGAGTTATCGGGAAGCTGCGAAGCGATCGAACCGGCGAACGCGTCGAGTTCCGCATACGTCATGCTGCGGCGTTCGTCTTTCGTGGCGATTGCATCGGGCGTGGCGCGCACCTGTTGCACGAATGCCTGGTAGATGGTCCCCTCGATCATGCGACGCTCCCTTTCGGTCCGTGACGATCGGCCTGTGTCGTCGAAGTGCCTTTCGGTATCATAGGGTACCTACGGAGCGGACTGCGCACCCCGATGGGCTTGAGCACGATATCAGCGTCATGCATGATGAAAGGATGGAGCCGATCTGATGAAATACGTGGATCCGTGCGATCGCACGGTGTTTTCCGGGACGGGAGGGCTTCAAGCTCCGATCATCTACGTGATCGATCTTCCATATCATCCGTTCGAGGTGGGCGCGGCGGCTCGAGACTGCGTGTCGACCATCGTCAAGGTTCCCGTCAACGAATGGGATGACAGCTTGACGCCGTGGGCTGCGCCGGGACTCTATCATGGGGATGCCGATTTCAAAGGGGAGGCGGCCGTTACGCTCGAAGAGCTGCTTGACGAGGCCGTTCCCGCTATCGAGCGTGCAGAGGGCCTTGCCCCGGCGAAGCGTGCGATATGCGGCTATTCCCTTGGAGGCCTGTTCGCGCTCTATGCGTTCGTGCACACGGATCGTTTCAGTGCCTGCGGGTGCCTTTCGGGTTCGGTCTGGTACGAGGGATGGGTTGACCATCTGCGATCGCTCGACTTCACTGCAGCGGGGCGGTATGCGTTTCTTTCCATCGGTTCGAAAGAGAAGCACGCGCGTGAACCGATTCTGCATACCGTGCAGGACAACATGGAGGTCTGTGCTGAAATTCTACGTTCTCAAGGCTGCGAGGCGGATTTCGTTGTCGGATCCGGCGGTCATTTCGACCACGCCCAGGAACGGTTCGCAGCCGGGTTCAAAGCGCTCGATGCGTTTTTGAACAGGTAGGTTGATAGCTTGGCCGCGACAAGCGACTCTTTTGCGCGAGGTTTGCTCGAACCGAAGACTCTCTCATCGTTGCGCATATGTATTCCGGTACGCGCCGGGCGTCATGCCGACGTGACGCTTGAACGCCTTGGCGAAGCTGGCGGCATCCCCGTAGCCGACCATCTCGCCGATTTCCGCGGCGCTGAGGTCTGTGTCGGCGAGCAGCCCTTTCGCGGCTTTCATCCTCATGCCGCGTACGTATTCTCCAAGAGGCATACCCGCATCACGCTTGAACATCTCGCTTAGGGTCGTATGTCCCTTATGAGCGATCGCGCAGAGCTGTTCGAGCGTCGGCGGATTAGGCATGGAGAGTTCGACTATCTTCATGATGTCGGCAGCTGTCGCGGTTGTGCGTCTCTTATGCGACCTGTCAGCTGCGCCATGGTCATCCTCAATGATTTTCTTCAGATAGCACGTCGCCTCGAGCACCTTTGCCTCTAGGAGCGGCAGAGCTCCTGGCCCGAGCATGCTCGTGGCTGTCAGACCGTTCAGAATCCTGTCGATCTGGATGCTGGAAGGCATGACCCCGTGCGACATCACCTTTTCGCCAAGGCCCCTGAAATCATCGGGGAATCGTTTTTCGATCTCGTCGAAGTATGCGGGCAGAAGGCAGAGGGAGGTGCTCTTGAACCTTTCGCCGGGATTCATGGGCATCGTGAACCGTTCTTCGGATTGCGCGAACGCTACGGAAGACCTTTCGCCGTGCCTTTTCCGGGCATCTTTCGGGACTCCCGCCAAGGAATCACGGGAGCAGACGCAGAGGCATGCATGCTCGGGAAGGTCTTCTTCTATACGCAGAGGCTTCCTGACGTCTATCTCATGTATGACGAGGATGCAGCTCGGGTTCACTTCGAAGGCGAGCAGATATCCTGCGCACGATTCGTTCATCACGCGTGCGAACAGGCTGCGACCCTTGCAGGTCATGCTCGCGGGACCCACCTGCTCGAGCTGGGGAACGTAGAATCTGTCGAGTGAGCGAGAAAGGGCCGCACAGGCCATTGTCATTCCGTCCGTTCCGTTGTCGATGCATCCCCTGTTGAATCGCAGGCGACTGACAAGGGATAACGTTGCGTAATTAGCTCCATCTAACTTGCAGCATACCATGATTTCGGATGCAGGTCGGATTGCCATCCGTCTCATGCGGCGTTGCAGGACAGAGGGAGGCAGATCGACGACGGGGCGGGGGAATCGCGCAACCAGGCCCATATTGGATTGTCGCGGGAATCGAAGGAGATCCTTACCTTCTCTTACGATGCCGCCCCGTCTGTCGCAGGACAGATGAACGTACGAGAGGAGCGGTCGATGGAAGACAGGCAGGTAATCGAAAGCGGCGAATCGAAACGGCTCGCGATGAAGGACGTAATCACGCTCGTTATCTTCAATGTTGCCATACTCATCGTCATGGTGGTCGTGAAAATGCTGATCACGGTATTGGCCACACCTGCGTTCAACTACTTGGCGTACGTAGGCGTCATGGCCTTGTTCTGTGCGCCTCTCTTCGTCGTCATGTCCAATCGCGTTGCGAAGACGGGTGTGTACTTCGTGACCGCGCTTCTTGCCGGCCTCATGATGGCGGCGTTCGGATCTGCCTGGTTCCTTGCCGTCATGATTGCCGTCGGCGCTCTATGCGAGGTGGCCATGATGGGGAAGGAAACGTATCGCTCTCCTGTCCGAAACGGCATCGGATATGCTCTGTACTGGGCTCTCTATGCGCTCGGCAGCGCGATTCCCCTGTTCTTCTTCAAGGATCAATACCTCGCATCCTTGCAGGGATCCTATACGCAGGAGGGGATTGACATCCTCCTGAGCTTTTACGGCTCGCCGAGCATGCTCGCACTCATAACGCTCATAACCGTCGTATTGGCGGTCGTGGGGTTCGCGGGCGGCTATGCGCTTTATACGAGGCACATCAAGAAGGCGAAGCTGGCATGACGGAATCGGTGGCGTCGAGTGGGGTGGACAGGGCGGATCCTCGCACGCATCTCGTCACCCTTCTGGTTGCAACCGTGTTCTGGGCAGTGTATTCGCCTCAGCTGATTCATTATCTTGCAGTTCTGTGCGCTGCGTATCTTTTCGCGAACGGCATGGCGCGGCATGCGCTCGGGTTCGCGGCCGTCTACGCGACGCTCACGCTGATTGCAGGGGCATCGGCGTTCGTCATGCCCCTTCTCTACGTCATACTCAATACGTTCGCGCGAGCCGTTCCATTGATGATGCTTGCGGCGGCGCTCGTGGAGAGCAATCCCAGCAGAGTGATGGCCGCCGTGCAGAAGATCGGGGTTCCTAGGACGGGGCTTGCGATGATATGTCTGCTCGTCAGGTTCTTCCCGGTCATGGGGGAAGAGATGAAAAAGATCAGGGAAGGCCAGCTTGCGAGGGGGATTCTGCCGAAACGCCGTGACATGCTAGCTCACCCGATAACCGCATACCAATGCTTCTTCGTGCCTCTTATCATACGTTGTCTGCGGCTCTCGTCCGATCTCGGCGCCTCTTCCGAACTGAGGGGCCTTGCAAGCCAGGAGAGAAGATCTTGCCTGTACGGCATAGGGTTTTCGGTGTGGGATGCGGCGCTCGTCTTCCCTATGTTCGTTCTGGGCGCGGCGCCCCTGTTGCTGTCGGTCGGCGCCTAGGAGACGGATACGACGATGATAGAATTGAAGAACGTGAGCTTCTCCTATGGCGCAGACGACGCGCATCGTGCGATAGACGGAGTATCCCTGCAGGTGCCTGATGGCACCTGCACGATTCTTTGCGGCAGATCCGGATCGGGGAAAAGCACGGTGATGCGTGTGGTCGAGGGTCTTGCGCCGGGGTTCTTCCCGGGAAGGCGGGAGGGCAGCGTGCATGTTGCCGGCAAGGACCCTCATGCGATGAGCCCGAGCGAGAAGGCTCGCCTTATCGGAGGCGTGTTCCAAGATCCGCGTAGCCAGTTCTTCATGTCGCTTGTGCGCGATGAGATAGTCTTCGCAGCCGAGAATGTGGGATGCGATGAGGATTGGGCGCGTCGGCGGCTGGCCTCTTCGGCGGAAACCTTCGGGGTGGCCGATCTGTTGGATAGGCGCGTAGATGAGCTTTCGAGTGGACAGAAACAACGGGTGGCAATCGCCGCCGCCTCCTTTCTTGCGCCTTCCGCCCTGGTACTCGACGAACCTACATCCAATCTCGATGAGAGCGGCATAGGGGCGCTCGTCGCTTCCGTCAGCAGGCTCAAAGATCAAGGGATTTCGATACTGATCTGCGATCATCGTTTGCACGAATACCTTCCGATCGCCGATCGGTACGTGCACATTTCCGAAGGACGCGTGGCTCACGAATGGACGGGAGAAGAGTTCTCGGCGTTGTCGTGCGCCACTCTTCGCGAATGGGGCTTGCGCCATCCCGGCATAGGATTTTCCGTCGCTTCATCGCCGGGGACCGTCGAAGCCGACAGGCGCCCTGCCGCCCTTTCGCCCGAGGTTGTTGGAACCCACGGGCTTTCCCTGCATGCGCTGACCGTTGCGTACGACAAGTCGGAACCCTGCGTGACCGATGTCTCTCTTGCCATTCCGCGGGCAACGGTCTGCGGAGTCTTGGGCAAAAACGGGGTGGGCAAGACGACCCTGGCCAAGGTTATCTGCGGCCTTCGAAAACAGACAAGCGGCGCGGTGGAGATCGGCGGCGATATTCTGGGCATGGCGCGTCGAAGGGCCTGTTGCTACATGGTCATGCAGGATCCCGACTACCAGCTGTATGCAGAGAGCGTGGCCTGCGAGTTGGCTATGGGGAGGAACGGCCGCCTTTCCGAAAGCATCGTGACGGAGGCTCTGGAGGCGTTCGGCATCGAAGGGCTGGCGCAGCGTCACCCCGCATCGCTTTCGGGCGGCGAGAAGCAGCGCGTGACGCTGGCGGCGGCGTACTGCGCGGATAGCGAGGTAGTCCTGCTTGATGAACCGACGAGCGGGCTTGATGCCGACGGGCTCGTAGCGGTGTCATCGTGGGTTCGCAAGCTTGCAGAGCGAGGCAAAACCGTGCTCGTGGTCACGCACGACCGCCTGCTTTGCCGGCTTTCGTGCGATGAGACGCTGAGAATCGAAGGGCGATGCGCGCATCTTTCAACATGAGGCGTTCGGCTCTGGGAACGATTGCATCCTGGGACGCCGCGCTGCGCTCTAGCAAGGAGATGGACCGAAGCAAGACGCTTCGAGTCTATGCTTTAAGATAATGCATGTGTAAAAAAGTTTTAAATGCATCAATAATAATTGAACAGGTAAATTAATAGGATTTTATTCCTATTAGGTAATATGTCATAAAAATAATATTGCAGATGCACAAAAAAGGCGTATACTTACGAAGCATAAGCGGGATGCAAGGAATCCGGCTTCGAACCTTCGGTCGGACGTCCCTGAAAAACGAGCGGGATTTCACGCATCGCGCAGGTCATGTTGGTGTTTGTGTCTGTTTGGTAGGATGGGCGCACATCAGTGGGCCCAGACTGGAAGGAGATTCGAATGGCAAAGATCGTCAACTCCTGGAACGATTGGGATCCGCTGAAGCGCGTTATCGTCGGCCGTTGCGACAACTCGATGATTCCTCCCGAGGAACCTGCAACCTCCGAGAAGGTGCCTGTCGATTCTGAGATGCGCGGCATGTGGGGCCTTCGTCCCCTCGCCACCGTCGAGCGCGGCAATGAATGCCTCGATAACCTCGTCAAGATCCTCGAAAGCCGCGGCGTAATCGTCGACCGTCCCACTCCTCTGCAGTGGAATCAGGCTATCGGCACTCCCGACTTCCGCAACGATTCCATGATGACCTGCATGCCGCCCCGCGACATCCTGCTCACTATCGGCAACGAAATCATGGCTTCCGCCAACTCCTTCCGTTGCCGCTACTTCGAGTATCTGGCGTATTGGCCGCTCATGAAGCAGTACTTCGATGAGGATTCCGAGTTCAAATGGACCCAGGCCCCTCGTCCTCGCCTGACCGACGCCTCCTACAAGCACAATTATTATGACGAGAAGATCACCCTCGAAGAGCGCCTGGTCCGCACGGCCAACAAAGACTTCGTCACCACTGAAGTCGAGCCGATGTGGGACGCCGCCGATGTCATGCGCATGGGCAAGGACCTCTTCATCCAGCACGGCCTGACTACCAACCGCACCGCCATGGAATGGTTCCAGCGCTATTATCCCGAGTTCCGCGTCCATGCCGTGAACTTCCCCGGCGACCCCTATCCGATCCACATCGACGCCACCTTCGTGCCGCTGCGCCCGGGCCTGATCATCAATAATCCGGTTCGCCCGCTGCCCAAGGAGCAGCGTGCTATCTTCGAAGCCAACGATTGGGAGATCGTCGACGCGGCGCAGCCTGCTCATACCGAGCCGCCCGCGCTGTGCTACAGCTCCGTGTGGCTGTCCATGAACTGCCTGGTTCTCGATCCCAAGACCGTCATCGTCGAGGCTTCCGAGGTCTATCAGCAGGAGCAGATGGACAAGCTGGGCATGAACGTCATCCCGTGCGACCTGCGCGACGCATATCCCTTCGGCGGCGGCCTGCATTGCTCCACTGCAGACGTCTACCGCGAGGGCACCTGCGAGGATTACTTCCCCAACAGGGTCAAGGATCCCACGCTTGTTCGTCCCGAGATGTGGAACGATTAGTCGCTTGTCAGCCTAGCGCTGCAGTGGATGGTGCATGAACCATCCTGAAACCCATGAGAGGGGGCTCGGTTTTCTTCAACGGAAGCTGAGCCCCCTTGTTCTTTCTGCATCGACGTCGCGCGTGCGTACGCGCGACGGGCAGCAAGCCAAGACGAGCAGGGAGAAAAGCAGCAGCGCAACGCCTCGCGAGCTCATGGCGCATGGGGACGCGCGATCGAGTTGCCTCATCGCGGCGCGTTGCGCTGAGCTTGAGCTTTAAGCTTGTAAGCCTGCGTATTCAGGCGCAGGCCGGCACGCTTCACCGAATTCTTATTATTCTTTTTCAAGGAGGGGATTATGGAGGACCGAACCGTGCAGCCCGCGTCTGCCTCCGAGCACGGCGATTACCAGATGAATCGGAAGTGGGGCACGATAGCGATGCTGCTGTCGGCGACCGGTATGGGTCTTGTTCCGTTGCTGTCGCGCGCGGCTACGCGCGTGGACTTCTTCGACGGAACCGCAGGATTGAATGCCGGCGATAGCGTGGGTGCGTTCATGGCGACCGGGCGCATGACCATGGGTATCGTCTTCTTCGTGATTCTAATGCTGGCCACGCGCAAGACCGGGGTGTTCAAGAAGCTGAAGCTGACGCCCGCGATCGCGCTGGGCGGACTGATGATCGGTCTGTCGCTTGCGTGCTACGTAACATCTACGCTTATGACGTCGGTGGCGAACGCGGTGCTGTTCATCTATACGGGTCCTGTCTTCTGCGTGATTCTTGCGCGCATCTTCCGCAAAGAACCCATGCATGCGTTGCAATGGATCTGCCTGGCTGCGGTGTTCGTAGGCATGCTGTTCGCCGAGGGCCTGATGGGCTTCGGCGAGGGCGGCTTCCGCATGGATTTCAGTCTTGAGATGTCGACGGCGGAATTCCCGCAGAAGGGTCTGGGGGATATCTTCGGCCTGCTGTCGGGCGTGTTCTACGGCGCGAGCATGTTCTTCAACGGGTATCGCAAGGACGCCGACACCACGGCGCGCGGCGTGTGGAACTTCATATTCGCCGCGGTGGGAGCCGGCACGTTGACGCTGGTGATGAATTTCCTCGGTACGTCGGGCATCACGGCTCCCACATGGGCGTTGGGCCTGAACCTTACCACGGCGAACTGGATCAGCGCCGTCGTGTTCTGGATCGTGTGCGGGCCGGTTGCCTTGGGCCTGCTGCTTGCTGCAGGGCGCAACCTGCCGGCGGCTGATTATTCCACGATCGCGTACTGGGAAGTTCCCGTGGCGCTGTTCATCGGACTGGTCATTTTCGGCGAGGCGTTCACCGTCAACACCATCATCGGCACCGTTCTGATTGTCGGCGGCGGCGCCATTCCTGCCGTGAAGGGCATGACGGCAGCGCGCAAACAGTCGAAGGAAAGTGCCGAGGGAGGCGAAGGCGATGACCGGAGGAACGACAATGCATACGCCGCTGCAGGAGTTCAGTCAAGTTGAGCAGCAGCGCACGCTTAAACGTGTGACATTCTCCTCCTTTCTAGGGAATTTCATCGAGTGGTTCGACTATGCGAGCTATTCGTATCTGGCCACGGTCATCGCGGTCGCGTTCTTTCCCGATGTCGACAAGGCCGTAGCCACGATGTATGCGTTCGCCGTGTTCGCGATCGCATTCCTGGTGCGGCCTATCGGCGCGGTGTTCTGGGGAAACATGGGCGACAAGAAAGGTCGGAAGTGGGCTCTTTCCATTTCGATCCTGGTGATGAGCGGAGCAACTTTCATAATCGGCTGCCTTCCCGTCTATGCCTTGGCGGGAATGGCGGCTCCTGTCCTGCTGCTGCTGTGCCGTATCGTGCAGAGCTTCTCGGCTTCCGGAGAATATGCCGGAGCCGCCACGTTCATCGCCGAATATGCGCCGCGGCAGCACCGGGGATTCTATTGCTCCATGGTGCCGGCATCCACTGCGGCCGGCTTGCTCGTGGGTTCCCTGTTCGCCACGGCCATGTTCGCGGTATGGGGCGCCACGTCCGACTTCGTGGTGACGGTGGGCTGGCGTATACCGTTCTGGCTGGCAGGCCCGTTGGGGCTGATCACGCACTACATCCGTACGCATTTGGAGGATTCTCCCGTGTACGAGGCCATGCAGCGAAAAATCGAATTGCAGGGAGACGAGGGCATGCAGCGGCCCATACGCACGCTACTGAGCCGGTATCCCCGCAAGGTGCTCATCTGCTTCGGCGCATGCATGCTCAATGCGGTCGGCTTCTACATGGTGTTGACGTATATACCGAACTATCTCGAGGTGACGCTTTCGTTCGATCCGACGGCAGCGTCGGCCATCACCACTATCGTGCTGGCGGCGTACATCGGCTTCATCTTCGTGTCGGGCCGCATATCCGATCGTGTGGGGCGCAGACGCATGCTCATCATTGCATGCGTGGGATTCATCGCGTTCACGGTGCCTGCGTTCCATCTGCTCGGAACGTGCCAGTTCGGGGTTGTGCTGGTGACGGAGCTGGTCATGTGTATGATCTTGACTGTCAATGACGGCACGTTGTCAAGCTATCTGACTGAGACGTTTCCTACCGCAGTGCGTTACTCGGGGTTCGCATTCAGCTTCAACCTTGCGAACGCCCTGTTCGGCGGATCGGCATCGTACATATCGTTCTGGCTGATCAACGCTACGGGAAATGCGATCGCGCCGGCGTATTACATGATAGCGATCGGGCTTATCGCGTTGGTTGCCATGATCGCGTCGCACGAGCACACCGGGAAGGATTTGAACGACGTGAAGTGATGATGTGCGCGATATGAGCGGGTGCAAGGCCTTGCTTTCGACGGATGCGCTTAAGCGTGCCCTGTGACGTTCGGCGTCAGAGGGCACGCTTGTTCGTTTCTCGGGTCGGAGCTTTCGCATACCAGGAACCTCGAAATGGTGCAGCAGAGATGCCGTCGTATGCGAATCTGCGTATCCTTGCTTTTAGAATCCGTGGCTTTCATGCATCGTTTCCTTCAGTGCATTTGAGCACTATAGTTGTTGCTTGAACAGGTACAATAGGAAATTATTCAGAACATGCCCGGAGATGGGCGACCTTGGAGAGGGGCGGCGGTCGTGGCAGGCAAGCATCGGACGGTGAAAGCTCAGTTGACACGATCGTCGTTGGTGGTGGCAGCGGCGATCATCTTGCGCGAGCAAGGTCCGTCGTCGGTGACGTATCGACATGTGGCCGGAAAGGCGGGTGCGGCGTCGTCGTCGGTCGGATATTACTTCGATTCCATCGATGATCTGCTGCGCGAAGCGGCCGAATACAATGTGCGCATGTGGGCGCGGCGTGCAGAGAAGGCGGCCGATGCGGCCGAGGATCTGCCGCGCGAGGAAGCGCGTGCCCAAGTGGTCGAGCTGCTGCTGCAGGCATGCCTGCCGGAAGACCTGGTAGTGCCAGTCGCTCATTACGAGCAGTTGATGACCGCGGCGGAATCCAGCGTGGTCACCACGGCGTACAGACGTGGACGCGAGCGGTTGGACGATGCGATATCGCGCATTCTGCGGTGCGCCGGTCTGTCGAAGGTGAATCCGCGCATCGTGGCCGCCGTGGTGGACGGCGCCGCGGTCGCGGGTATTTCAGAGGGGCATCCCGTGCGCGAAGCCGCGCACACCATGCTTTCCGAGGCGATAGGCGTCATGGGCGAAGCCCAGCAGGACGAAGGCTAGCGATTCGTTTCTGCCTCGTAGTGGGTATCGCGTAGCGAGGGCGAAACGAGAAGACGTGCTGCCGATGCGCGTATCTAGCCATATACCTCCATGATGAACAGGCCGGCAAGTATGTGACGAGCCGTCGGTGCAGTTTTCCGTCGAACGTTGCCTTGCGGATTCCGCCGACGTACGTTCCCGGCGATCGGCGTTGGGCTTACCGACGCATGTTGATGGTCCGATACGCTGGTCCGATACGCAGCGGCTAGGCGATGGTTGCGTTCTCGACGGCGATACGACCGAGCACGAGTCCGTCCGTGAGGCTCGTTGCCGATCCGGGATAATACGTGCTCCGTACCAGCCGCCTGAATTCATGCCTTCCGCCCAGAGGATGACCGATACGCTTGCAGCTGCGGCGACGCAAGCGTCCGACAAGCCTGTCTCGCCCGTGCCAAAGATGACGTTGGCTCTGGCATCTCATGATGTTGGCGGCATAGAGTCTGCCTGTTGCGCAGCCGCGCCTTGTCCGTTCGTGTTCTGCGGCGATCATCCTATAAGGCCGAGACTCGTAAGGACAGTATCTGCCACAGCGGCCTTTCCGATGAGTTTCCTTCGCGCGAGTTCGCTCATGATCTTCCAGCTCCCTCCTGATGGCCTGGTTGCGCACACTGCTTTGCACGCCGCCCTTCTCTTAGATGCAATTATCGTGGGTAAGAACGATTCGCGCATCATCCTGCATTGGGGAAAAAGCGGATGCGAACCTGTTCTTCTAGTGTAATTGGCGCGAACGACCTTGTTAGCTTTTCATTCGATGGCACATGGCTTGAACGGGTATGATGATATGCGTGTCCATGCTGGTGATTGATGTTATTTTCAAATTTCAAAAGGATAACGCGTGTATGTATGAAATTCTTTTCAAGGTTTTGTAGCGTTCGAGGTAGAGCTATAGGAGTATTGATATCCAGGGCAGAAGCCGCCATCTCGGCATGCCGCCAAGGTGGCAGACCATAAGACCACAGCCTTTATTCGTCGGCTTTTTCCGAATTTGCAGGCGAGTCAGCGAGCATTCTGACGATTGAGCTGACATCTAAACATGGAAGACAAATTTGGCTGGATGGAGTCATGCTTGTAAGTATTTGGACATGGCTACGAATAAATGCGTACAGAAGCGTGAATGCATTCACTTTCATGAATATCTCGAAGTCCTCGCTAGTACCTCCTTCTTCGGCATACGTAGCGACGAACATACCTCTTACAGCTACGTCAATGCGGTAACCGGATGGACTTTCATCGTTAGGTACGACGCGAAGGTCAAGAACCGCTTCTAGTTTATCTGAACCATCTTCTTGGCGCATCAGATCGTTTGTATCGAAGCTGAAATTCAATTCATCCGTGTTGGCAGCCGGGTTCTCCAAATCTATTACTTCATAATTCGATCGAAGAATCTGGTAACCAACAGCATTGATGGATGATAGCTCTAGTGCCATTATGCTACCTTTCCAAGTTTTTCGCTAAGTAGGTAATTAGAAGATGCTCTTTTATTTGAGTCCACAGTAGTTTTGGTCTTATGGGTGGATTTAAGCGAAGGCCATGTTTTGTCAGCAATGGATAATGAGCCAGTATTTGCTATTTCCAAGGGCATCGATCGTGGGATGCAAGCTGCTTCCGGTTCCGCAATAAGCTCTGGAGCTTTCACGTCGCACCCCAGTGCAATTGCCATAGAGGCTATGCTTCGGAGCGTTAGATTCTGTCCATTCAGTTTTTCTGATAATGTTGATACTCTAATTTCCATGAGGGAAGCAAGCTCGCTCAAGCTCATATCGACTTTCGCACATTGTTCGATAATCTGGTTCGAGAAGTCCATAGACAGCTCATAGGCCAACACGTCAGGCGTAAGTTCGAATTCGAAATCTGAGCCAAATACAGCCTGTATATCATATTTCCGCGCCATGATCGTTCCTCCTTTTCAGTGCCTCTTCGAGGTAGGGACGCTTACTCTGCATTTTGTTGATCCCAGCATTAACGTCCTTTTTCCCTTTTCCTGAGTGTGTTCTCGGTATTAATAAGGCAATAACGATAGCTAAGTCTCCATCAATGAGAAATGAATATGCACGTGCCGTACACTTATTGGTGACGATTTCATACATATCGTCATTGCTGCCACCTTCGAGCTTCTTTAGCCTTTTGGAATGCCGTGACCGATCTATGCCAATACTATGTACGGCCTCTATCGCCTTAGCCATTTTCATCACCGTCTGTTTATCACGGCATTTCTTAGCAAATTCAGTGAGGGGATTCAAACCGTCGTCGCAGAGAAAGTAAACGACTTTCGATTCAGTCCCATCTTTTAATTTCAGAGGTATAAGTTCATATGCCAAACGAACTCCGAATCGTCGTCTATTTCGGTTATAACCGAAAATAAGTTATTCCGTATTCAATTTCAAGTACACTGAGAAAATACTACACTTCTTTAGTTAACTCGCATGTCGCTGCTTGAGTTGTAAGCTGAGCCGAACGTTTGTCTATTGCCAATAAAAAGAGTAGGACAGTGAGACTGGATGTGCATAGCTTCTTTTAAGAGGTGTGGAGAACGACGCCTATCGCTGCGTCACGCGGCGTCGCAAGGAATGCCCCCTCGAACATGTTCGAAATAATGCTTGCTCGTTACGCAACGTGATGCGCTTCCCTGATCCGTGAAGGAGGTGATATCCATGCTGAACGAAGAGGAGGAGAAGCTCTTCACCACCGGAGAGATCGCCGAGAAATGCGGCGTGTCTGTGCGAACCGTGCAGTACTATGACGAAAAGGGCCTTGTTCGTCCGACCGAACGCACCGAAGGGGGCAGGCGTCTGTACAATGACGCCTCGCTTAATCGCATGCGCCTGGTCTGCCTGCTGAAGACTCTGGGATTGAGCCTGCGGGCCATCCAGGGCATTCTCGAGAATCCCGAGGACAACGCCGCGCTGTTGTGCGTGCTTGAGGAACAGGAGAAGTCGCTGAGCGTCGAGCTCGCTGAGCGTCGAGGCATGCTGGAAGGCGTTCGCGCGGCCATAGCGGGCATCCGCGAGAACGGCCGTCTTCCGGAGAACGTCGTCACGAGCATGGAATCCATCATGGAGGTCAGGAAATCGAAGCTCGGCAAGACCAAGCGTCGCATGATCGTCGAGGGCATCGTGATCGATATCGTCGAGATAGGCACGCTTGTCTACGGCATCGTAACGGGGCAGTGGCTGCCGTTCGTCTGCTCGATGGTGCTCGTCGTAATGATCTGCTCTGAGCTGGTTCGAGCGTATCATCAGGATTCGCGGTATGTCTGCCCGCGCTGCCATGCGGTGTTCCAACCTCCGTTGAAGAGCTTCTTCACGTTGGCGCATACGCCGAAGGCGCGTGAGCTCACATGTCCGAGCTGCGGCGAGAAGGGTTGGTGTGCCGAGGTGTCGGCCGATCGGAGCGACGCGGCGGCATCTCGCATTGCTTGATAACGGTTGTGCTGGCGTCATGCCCTGGAGGATTTTCCAGGGCGCGATTCTGTATCGTCATCGATGGTGTCTTTTTCGGCTATGCAACTGAGTCGCACATCAGCTCCGAATCAATTCGCCGAGCATTTTCGAATAGCCCTTCGGATCCCTGGAGAGCTTTTCGCAATGCCCGCATCCCGGCCAGAGCTTCGTTGTTGCATGGGGATAGACGCGAGGAATGGTTTTCAAGGCTTTCTTACGGTCGAAGTCCTTGTCTCCATATGCGAACGTGCATATTCGCTGCGTACTCTCCGAAAGCGTGGGCAGCTCGACGAAGGAGCAGTCATGGGCGATGCATCTTATGGTCTCCATGTCGTTCGCCGAGGAAAGCATGGGATGAATCAGGAGAATAGCATCGTGCTTCGCGTCATTCCAGTCATGCATGATCATGGCATGTTCTCGGTCATGCGGACGCGTCACTGTTTGTCGGTTGGTTCGTCGTTTTCGGCGACGGTGGCTTCCACGGCACGGACGAGCCCATTGCGGGAATGGACATCCAGCTTGGTGTAAACGCTTCGCGTATGAGCACGCACCGTATAAGGGGATATCACCAGCATATCGGCAATCTGCTGATTGGTCTTGCCTCGTGCCAACAGGGTGAATACCTCGGTTTCGCGGGTTGTCATTCCGGCGCCCTGCGCCAGCTTGGCGCATGCATCCTTCCAAGGGGCGAAATGGTCTTCGCCATCCGATTTCTTCTCGTACTGCTTCTCATCGACGGGAATGAGCATCTCGCTGATGCATCTTTCAGGGAACACGAAGAACGCCATGAGCGATGCGAGCGCATCCACCAGCAGGCATGCGATTATGAAACCCTGGCCGAATACACCCGATGTCGCCAGTAGTTGCGAAACGATGCCTCCTGCAAGGGAGCCCAGCACCAGTGCCGCATTTGCCGAACAGAAGATTCTGACGGCTCCTCCTTGGGCCTGGAACGTGATGTAGGCCGCCATGCCCCAGGCGATGAGATTGAACACATATTGCAGCGTTTCAGCGATCGGTTGCCCGATTTCGGCATCTCCAAAGCCTCCCGTCAAAGGGATGGCTATCGACAGCACGATGATGACGAGCGTGGCGGGTCGGTAGATGCGTCCGAATCCGAACTGTTCGGTCGAGGCGGCGCTTAGGAATACCGATACGATCGCGACCGCCATGATCATCAAGGTCGACGCATGGAACTCTGTCGAGGCTTCTGCCGCCGAAAGCGGAAACATGCCGCTTTTCAGCAGTTGAGCGGCGAATGCATACACCACGAGCGCGGCGAGGAATAACCAGTATTTTCGATCGAACCTGCTTGCAGGCTCTAGAACCCTGAGCTCGGCAGCATCATAGGAATGGAATAGATGCAGCAGCGCCGAGACTACGGGAAGCAAGACGAATGCTACGTAGTTGACGGGATGAGGCATGATGGCCATCGCGCAATAGCCGGCGCTCCCCGCCATCACGCCCTCGCATATTTTCATGAAGGCGATGCGAGGCAGCATCGCGCCCAGCCAGGCGGCCGATCGCGCGAAGAGAGCAGTGGTTCCGAAGCCTGCGATGATGCATCCGATTCGAAAGATTGCCTTGCTTGGTAGGATGTCAGGATTGGAAAGAATGACGAATACGGCCCCGATGCTTGCAAGGATTCCTCCGACGATCACGCATGGGCTGCTCTTTATAATCTCGGTCGAGCGGCTCGCACCTGCAAGCAGCGTTGCCAACGCGAGGAGCGCTCCGGTCATGTGAAAGGTGACGAATTCGGAAATGCGCCAGGCATCGGCTGTTTCCACGTACCACGGCAGTCCAGCGAACGCCGTCAGATTCCACGTCACCCATAACCCGAATGCGAATATGGGCAGCGAGGAAATCTGCTGGCTCCACGCGTTCGTGATGGAGCGAATATCCATATATCGATCCCCCTTGCCCAAAGATCGCGCATCGTTTGCGCGCATGCCTCGCTGAGCTTGATTCGCCCGAGACGGTGGAAGCAAATGTATGCCAAATGCTTCCATGAGGAAAGTCTTGAAATGTCCATCTTGGACAACTTGTCTTGCGCTGATACGAAAGGCCAGTTCGCAACCGTGTAGTCAGGAATTAACTACATCGGTTACCTCTCCTTTTCCGCCATTTAGTCAATTTTGTTCGTTTCGCCTGCGTTGGTCGAAGCGTAGTTTCCGACCCATCGAGATGCGAACGAGCCGGCTTGAGACGAGGGCGACGGCGGGAAATCGAAGGCCTCAAGGATCGACAAGTCGCGAGTCTGATCGCACGCACGCGGCGAAGCGACTGTATGGTCGAAATTTCTCGCTTGCCGCAAAGCGCATCGTGAAGGGGGAACATATGGAAGGCCAAGACGCGCGATCCGTCGCTCAGCTCGTTGAGCTCAATGTCGGTCGTGCTACGTTCTATCGCACGCTTGCATACTACTATCTGCATGAGCTGACCGAAGAACAGATCGAATCTATCGCCAGCCAGGATCTCGAGATATTCGAGGATGCCAGCTCGCTTATCAGCGAGGGATACGCCGATATGAAGGCATATCTACGTCGCGTCGATACCGGCACGAGACAGCAACTGGCTGTGGACTATGCCCACACGTTTTTAGCCGCTGGCAATTACGAGACCTTCGCGGCTACCCCGTATGAGTCGGTTTTCACGTCTGAAGAGGGTCTCATGATGCAGGATGCCCGCGACGAGGTTTATAAGATGTACTGCGTCGAGCAGATGCAGCCCAACGAAGAGCTTCGCATCCCCGAAGATCATGTGTCCTTCGAATTCGAATTCATGGCGCTGCTGATCGATCGTTTGAACGATGGCCTTGCAGCCGGCGATTTCGAGCGTGCCTTGCGCTACGCCGAACGATGCCGTGCATTCAATGCTGATCACCAGCTTAATTGGATCGACGATCTATGCGATGCCATCGTCGATGTTGCCAAAACCGTCTTCTACGTAGGTGTTTCAAAGATTACTCGCGGCTTTATCCATGACGAGACCGATGTCGCGTCCGATATGGAAGAGGTCTGCCGCGAGCTCGTCGAGGCCTATGGGTCTGCGGCGGCGTAGGGGGCATGTCATGACAAACGTTCTGCAACAGCGCCCCATTCATATGGCTCAGGGCCGTCCTGTCCGTTCCGCCTTGCTCAAGCGCACGCTTCCAGCATTCGCGGTATCGAAGGATCCTATCGACTATCTGGCCGGCGATCAGCATGGAGAAGCGATTTCGTGCGAAGGCGCGTCTCGTCGTTTTGGATCCTCTGATCAGAGGATGGGTCCCAGAAGCCCTTTCGAAGACAAAATCGATTCCGTGCTTACCACGGTAGGCGCGCAAAGCTCATTGCGCGAGGTGCTGTATAAGATCCTAGTCTTCTGCGAGATCGAACATGAGTTCTCCGAAGTCGAAGACTTCATTTTGAATACGCCCGAAGCTCGTTTCAGTCACCTGTCCCAGAATCCCTACACGCTCATCCATATGCTGGCCGACGCGCAGGGGCTTTTCTTTCGCGGGATCGATGGGGCGGGAAGCGATCTAGTCGGCGAAGACTATGCTGAGTGCACATCGAAGGAACTCCAGGTCGAATCCGACGTCTTTTTCGTCAAGACGTCCGAAGCCGGCATCGAAGCGGCGTCCCTCATCGATCCGCGGCGTCGATTCGAGGCGCTTATGGCGCATCATCCTCATCGAGCGCGCACGTACCGTGCGTTCATGAGATATCTTCAGCAGCCCCGCGCGCTTTCCGAAATCACTGCGTTTTACGAGAACGATTCGGATCTGGCGCATGACGTCGTTCGAATCCATCATGTCCTGTCCGCTGACTTCTATATCGACAAGTTGGAGAAGGCGGGCGTTGCGGTTTGGATAGGGGCTTGGCGGCTTAGCGAGGCGGGGGAGGAAATTCTCGCTGGTTTCGATGCGTGATCGCATCCGCCTTCGGTCGGGCGGGGGCGTCGTCGCCTTCGTTTTGCCCCCCTTGAAGAATAGATATTCGATCATCAGGCGAATCAAAAGAAGGAGGAAAAAATATGTCACTCACGACTATGTCGAGACGCTCGTTCTTGAAGAGCGCTGCAGTGGTTGCCGGCGCCGGTGCGTTAGGCGTTGCTGCAGCAGATGACTTCGTGGCCAGCGATAAGGCATGGGCGGATGACGACGTGCAGGAGGTCAGGACCTCGTGTCGAGCCTGCATCATGAATTGCGGCGTCATCGCCACGGTCAGCAACGGGCGCGTCATCAAGCTCAAGGGCGATCCTATCGATCCGATGTCCAAGGGGCGCGTGTGTCCCAAGGGTCTTTCGGGAATTCAAGCTCTGTACCATCCCAATCGCAACAAATATCCGTTGCGCCGCGTCGGTGGCAAACCGGGCAATGAATGGGAACGCATCTCTTGGGACGAGGCTGCTCAAGAGGTTGCTCGGGCTATGATCGATATGCGCGACAAAACAGGCAAGCATGGTCTTCTATGCTCCACGGGCGGAGGCGGGAATCCGCAGTTCTTCAGCCCTCCGCGCTTTCGCAACTTCTGGGGTGCAGGCAACGTGTTCGAGCCCGGCTGCGCCCAATGCTATCTGCCTCGCAACTACGTCATGCCGCTGATCAACGGTACGGGGGACACGTCTATCGCCGACTCCGGCTGCTCAGAGTTGTATAAGCCCGCCGGAAGGTACGGGCAAACTACGCAGGTCTACGTTATGTGGGGTACCGCTCCGGCATACAATTCGCCCGCGACCGCAGGCCGCGCCGTCGCAGAATTGCGCGCAAACGGCTGCAAGACCATCGTCATCGACCCGCGTTTCACGCCCGACGCATCCAAGGCGGATATCTGGTTGCCCATCAAGCCCGGCACCGATGTTGCGATGCTGCTCGGATGGATGAACTACATCATTGCCCACAAGCTGTACGAGCGCATTCCCGGCTATGAGGATTTCGTAGCAAAATGGACCAATCTGCCGTTTCTGGTAGATCCGCGCGACAAAGTCAGTCTGCCTCCGGTTGCCGAGGACATCACCGCCGATGGACAGTTACTGCGCGCCTCCGCCGTATTCGAAGACGTGGGTGCCGACAACGAGGGCTACGTCTATTTCGATGAGAAGACCGGGAACGTCACCAAGGCGTTCGCCCTGGGTCCGAATAACGAAGCCTCCTATAATCCCCGACTGTTCGGGACCGTGGATGTCGCGCTGGCCGACGGATCGACCATCACCTGCAAAACTGCTTTCCAGGCTTATGCCGATCGTTGCGCCGAATATGATTTGGACACCGTTGCAGGCATCACCGGCTGCGATGCTGGAGATATCAAATCAGCTATCGAGCTGTATTGCTCCAACGCCCATGGCGGCATCACGCTGGGCGTGGCAACCGATCAGTATCCGGCATCTTCGCAGATGGCCCTTGGCGTTGCCGCTCTGGATTGCATGACCGCCCACGTGGGTCACGAAGGATGCCCTGCGGTCAAGGTCGGCTCGCCAGGTGCGTCGGGCATCTCTTCCGCCGAATCCACCATCTTCCCTCCGGGGTTTTTGGGCGGCACCGCCTACCATTTCATGGACGATTCCGCCGTCCTGGAGCGTTTGGGCTACGTCGAGCACAAGGGCTTGGGCGGATGGATGCATTCCCACATTCCTACGGTTCTTTCGGCAATCCTTACCGGAGAGCCGTATCAGCCCAAGGTCTGGATCGAGCGTTCCGGCAACAAGATGGCGGCGTTGGCGAACTCCTCTTCTTGGGTCGAGGCATTCCCGAAGTTCGACAAGATCGTGCACTGCTACATGTACCCGACGTCTTTCACCACCGAAGCGGCCGATATCGTGTTTCCGGCGTGCGAGTGGCTCGAGAACGCGTTCATGCAGAATCGCCTGAACGTCAACCTCTTCCGCCAGCCCGTCGCCAATCTGTTCGAAGCCGCCGACGAGATCATGATGTGGGGCAAAATCGCCGAAGCCATGTCCGATCCGTCTTCTGAGCTGTACGACGAGAATATGGAGGCGGCCTGCAATGACGAGATAATAGGCTCGCCGATGGTTCCCGCCTACTGGAAGACGATTCAGGACTATTGGGACTGGGTGGCCACCCAGTCCGGCGACCCCCGTGTCACCGACTACGAGACTGCCAAAAAATACCTGCCCGAAGAGTGGGCTACCGAAGACGAGTATTGGGGCGGCACCGTCTACGATACGTACGAGAAGATTCCCTCCGAAGCCGGCAGCGCCGCCAATGCCAAGAAGGGCGATCTGGCTGCTGCGGGCACCCAGTCGGATGACGTCTATACCGGGTTTTCCTGCGCGGCTCGCGATATCGCGGATGATCCGAAGAAATGCGGCCCTTACGGCGACACCATGCTCTACATTGGCCGCCATGGCAACGAGAGCTTCGAGATGCCGCCTGCGGTCGTGGACTACAACCCGATGCCGTATTACTTCACGCCTGAGGACGAGACGCAATACGGAGACGAGTACCCGTTGGTTCTGACTGAAGGCCGCGTGCCCTTCTATCATCACGGCACCTTGCGCAACAACCCGTATCTGCGCGAGCTCTATCCGGCCCCCGAGCTATGGATCTCACCTGCCAATGCAGAGAAATATGGCCTGACTGATGGCGCATGGGTCAATGTCAGGTCTCCTCGTACCGATGGCAAAGACGTTTTCAAGGACATCTCTACAGGCCTTGATCCCGAGACCACGTTGGCGGTCGGCAAGACCTCCGGTCCGTCGGAATTCGTCCCTGGCGAGGAATTGACTTCGGATGCTCAGTCCATCGTGTCCGACGGCATCTATGCGATCGCCCGCGTCACCGACGGCATCGCCAACGATTCCGTTTACATGGAGCGCTTCTGGAATCCCGAGTTCCTGGAAGACGGTTCTGACGGCCGTAAGTCTTGGACCTTGGAAAACGTCAATGTCCTGACCAAGAACACCGGATATTTCAACCCTGAGTTCGGCACATATACCCTGCGCGGCATCCGCGTGAAGGTGTCCGCCGCCGAGCGACCCGAAGGAATTTGGTACGAAGCCAACGATTTCGAGCCCTGGATGCCCGAACCTTCTGACTTCACCGGAGGAGGATGCTACGAATCATGAGTCAGTTTTGCCTCGTAATCAATCTTGATAAATGCATAGGCTGCCATTCATGCGAAATCGCATGCAAAAACGAGAATGATGTTCCTCTCGGCGAGTATTGGAACAAGGTTCCTCAGATCGGGCCCTTCGGCGACTTTCCGAAGCTGGAGCAATACTGGCTGCCCTCTCAGTGCCAGCAGTGCGTCGATGCTCCGTGCGTCGGTGTCTGCCCGACCGGCGCATCCTATCGCAACGATAACGACATCGTTCTGATCGATAAAGAGAAGTGCATCGGCTGCAAGTACTGCTTGATGGCATGCCCCTATGGCGTCCGTTCTTTCAGCAAGAACGAGGGCGTGGCCGAGAAATGCACTCTCTGCCAACAACTTACCAGCATCGGGAATCAGCCTGCGTGCGTGGATGCCTGCTGCGGGAATGCGCGCTTCTACGGAGATTTGGATGATCCGAACTCCGATGTGTCAATCGAGCTTGCCGCATGCGATGCGTCTTCCATCCATGCGCTGACCGACGTGGGCAACCATCCTCGCACTAAGTACATCCTGTCCAGCAGCATCGCCGAATGGCAGGAAATCGATCAGCTTCAGTATGCCTCGGACGCCGTCGGTGCGCCCCTGGTCAAGAAAGGGGAATAGCTGATGGAAATCCAGTGGTCGCTCGTTTTCTTCTCGGCTTTGGCCGGTGCCGGCGGGTGGGTCTTGACGGCGATCGCCGTCGATGAATTCATGGGCGAAAACATCGGTTCGCATTTCAATGCGGGCGTCGCAGCCATTGCGCTCATGGTCGTCGGAGGCGTCTGCTCAGCGACGCACCTGTCGCATCCCGAGCGCATGATGGGCGCTTTGGCGCATCCGACCTCCGATATATTCTACGAGGCAGCCCTGATCGGCATCGCCATCATTCTGGCGGCCGTCTTCTTGATCCTGACCAAGCGTGGGGCGTCGATTGGTTCACGCAAGCTTTTCGCGGGCTTGGCTGCAACCGTCGGCATCGTGCTCTCTTTCGTTACCGGCTTGGGCTATGCGGTTATGTCGGCGCGTTACAGCTGGAACACCCCGCTGTTGCCGCTTGGGTATCTGGCTACATCCGTCTCGACGGGGTTTGCCGCATACATGTTGGTCGTCTTGCAGCACGATAGACGATCCGCCATCAAAACCAGCGCCATCGGCGTGCTTGCCGGCGGCATTGCAGCTGTTGCGGCATCCATCTTCTATGCCGTGGCTTCCGGTACGGTTGCAAGCCATGCAGCCGTCCTATGGGGATTGGTCATCATCACGGGCGGCATCGTTCCTGCCGTTTTGGGTGCATTCATGCTCAAGCGTCCCGAATCCGCATTCGGAGTCGCTGCAGGCGCAGCGGCATGCGGCCTGGTCGGCAGCGTGGCGTTTCGTTGCTTCATGTGGATGTCGACCGTTGCGGTAGCCGATCTTTTCCTGCAGCTGTAAGGCATCGATAGTTTCCAGACCTGGGCTCACGATGGGGTTCGGGTCTGGAGATTTCCTTTCCTCCTGTTCGTCGGTGTCGTGTATCTCTTTGACATCCGGCTTCGCGCTTCCGTGCTTCATGGGATTGCGCCGTGCGCGCGTGTTGAACGGCAGTTGAAACAAGAAGGGATTCGACGTGAACGATAAGGAGCTGCGTGCAAACGACCGTCCTGACGAAGACGCCGGCAATCGTGCAGGCTCGGAGGAAAGAAGCATTTTGCGCCGTACGTTTTTCTATGCCATAGGCGGCATTGCTGCGCTTGCGGCCACGGGCGCTGTCGGAGTGGCGCATGGCGAGGGCGATTTGCTGCGGCCTCCGGGAGGCCAAGATGAATCGGCGTTTCTGGCGGGTTGCATCCGTTGCGACAAATGCCGCAGCATCTGTCCTACGAATTGCGTGCGTCCAGGCGTTCTGGAAGATGGCTTCGTAGCGTATCGCACTCCTAAAATCGATTTTCATCGGGGGTATTGCACGTTCTGCAACAAGTGCATCGAGGTATGCCCCATCAAGTGTCTTGCCGCATTCGATCCCGTAGAGAACAAAATCGGTCTGGCCGTTATCGATCGTGCCGAATGCCTTGCCTATAAGGGGTCAGGATGCCAGGTGTGCGTTGACGCGTGTCAGTATGGAGCGATTTCGCTCGACGAAGCCGGACGGCCTGTCGTGAACACCGGACTATGCAATGGTTGCGGTCAATGCGAATACGAGTGTCCAAGCGCATCGTATGGATCGTACTCGGGCTCTGGCGTGCGTGGCATTAACGTTTCGACCGTTGCCGCCGCCGAGGCCGAAGGCGTGGCGGCATATAGTCTTGGAGAGGGCAGCGATGCAGAAATGACCGGTGCGAATCGCATCGCCCATGGCGATTCGTCGGATTCGGGGGCGTAGCATGAGATTCTCCACGAAGCGGGGTATCATCGTCGGACTTGTTTTCGCAAGCGTTCTGGTGGGGCTTGTGATTCATTCCGCTACCGGCACGGAGTCCGCCTTAGGCTGGCGTGATATTGCGATCGTCTGTCCTGTGGGCTTGCTTGAAGTTCTAGCGGGAAGCCGCGGCCTGGCCGTTCATGCGGCGGCGTTGATTGCGATAACGCTCGCGATCGCCTTGGTGTTCGGCAAAGCGTTTTGCAGCTGGGCGTGCCCGACGCAGTTCGTCCGTATAATTTTCGGTTTGAAGTCCAACGGCGATTCTCGTGCTAGGCGTGAGATAGATGCAGAGCAGAGCAGCGATATCGAGGGTTTCTCTGATACACATGCAGCCATAAATTCAGCTACAGGTGAGAGCATAATTACGGAAAAGGGCAATATCGGTGTTTCAGATAATCCTACAGCCATGCTGGACGGAGTGTCGCTTGGTCGCGGGCATGAACATCAGATGCAGTTTATCAAGCGCCCTGCAGTCAAGGGGGCCTGCACATCGCCCGACGTCGGCTTTCGCTCGGTTGCAGCACCGCTGGCTCCTGTGGGTGGAAAGCGCGATGGCCTGCGGTTTGATTCGCGTCACTTCATCCTGTTGGGTGCCGTGGGCAGTTCGTTCGCGTTCGGTTTCCCGGTATTTTGCCTGATATGCCCGGTGGGGCTTGCGTTCGGCATCGTGATCGGAATCTTCAATCTGATTCGCTTCGCCGACGCCACCTGGAGCCTAGTCGTTTTTCCTGCCATTTTGATTTTTGAGCTGGTCGTATTCCGAAAATGGTGCACAGCGCTCTGTCCGATAAGCGCGTTGCTCTCGCTTGTCGGATCGCGCAGTCGAAGGCTGAACCCGAAAGTGGAGGAGTCTCGTTGCCTTCGCCAAAAGGGCATTGATTGCAAGGTATGCGTGACGGAATGCCCCGAGCGCGTCGACCCGCATAGCCTTGATATTCCCGAATGTTCCAAATGCGGCGTCTGCGTGGACAAGTGCCCGGCTCAGGCTATCTCGCTCAAGCTTTCGAGGTTGGTCGCGACTCGTGAGAGGTAGAAGATGATGCGTGCATGAGAGAGCCTGCTATGATGCGGTGCATATCAGCCACGTTTTCAGGAGAGCATCGTGCCATGGCTTGCAACGGCAAAGCGAAAGTGAAAATCCTGTACCTCTTGAAGATTCTGCAAGAAGAGACCGACGCAGCGCACGGTCTGACCATGGCGCAGATCATCGAGAAGCTGGCGGAGTACGGCGTGCCTGCCGAACGCAAAAGCATCTATGACGACATCAAGGCGCTGCGTGAGTTCGACATAGACGTGAAGACGTATCAGCGCAATCCCGTCGAATACGCCATCGAGCGACGTGATTTCACGATCGATGAGCTCATGCTGATGGTCGATGCCATCCAGTCGTGCCGAGCTATCACGGACGGCCAGGCGAAGCTGCTTGTCACGAACATCAAACAGCTTGCGAGCAACCACGAGCAGGTGCTGCTGGATCGCAGGATTCACGTGGAGGGGCGTATCAAGTCGAAGAGCGAAAGCGCGCTTTCCACGGTCGATGCCGTCCATGAGGCTATCCGTCTGCGCTGCAAGATGGATTTCGCCTATCGCAAGATCGGTGTGGACGGCAAGCCGTGCGAGACGAGGGGCGGCAAGAAGCACGAGGTGACGCCGGTGGGTGTTTCCTACGATGACGGTTTCTATTACCTTACTGCATGGAATGAGAGCCATGGGAATCTGACCGAGTACCGTATCGACCGCATGGCGCGCGTGCGCGTGCTCGAGGATGCGCCGGCAACACGCAATGACGAAATCGCTCGCTACCGCCACAACGATTCCAAGGGAGTCATGTTCGGCCGCTTCAACGGCGCCGAGGTTGTGGCGGAGCTTGCCGTCGATGAAGGCAAGGTTGAGATCGTGACCGATCGTTTCGGTAAGGCCGCGACGTTTCCCAAGGCGGGAGAGTCCGAGGCGCGTGTTCGCGTGAAGGTTTGCAAGAGCCAGCAGTTCTTCGGATGGATTGCATCCATGGGCAAGACGGTGCGCATCGTGGGGCCGAAGAGCCTTGTCGAGGAGTATCGCAACTACCTGCGTTCCTTGTTAGAGGAATAGGTCGTGTCTGGAGGAGTAGGCACGCCGTGCTGCGGGCGTTCTTTCGCAGTGCTGCGCCTTGGGGAGCGCCTCGTGGCGAAAACGATGTTGCAGGCGATGTTTCGCCGTATCGTGCCTGTGACATCTCGTGACGAAAAGCGAATACCTGTCCCTATTTATGGACAGGCTCGAACGGACGAACGGGTATCCTGTAGCAATAAAGGGAAAACTGCATCGTTTGTCGAGTGTGGGTGAACGCCGTGGATAGCGGTGGCGAGTTTGTAGGCGAAAAGGGGCGAAGGGACGGATGTCGCACTCGTGGGGCTCGCCTGTCGTGAAGGGATGGAGGACAGGGATGCTGTTCGGCAACGATAAGAAGAAAGAGAATGCTTCCGGAATATTCGTCGGACCTCGTGGGATGACGACGAATGTGTCTGGGAATGTTGCAATCGTGCGCGGTTCGAACGGGCATGACGGCATGTATACCCGTGCCGGTAATACGATCGTCGGACCCCATGGTCGGCTTTACAACATCGTTGGAAGCGGGCCATCAGCCACGATTGTCGGGCCTCATGGAAAGCTCTACAACGTCATAGAAAATGAATCGATGACGACGATTTCAAGCTCCAGCGGGATGCATACCGTTATTCACAACAACGGCGGCGGCGGATTCGTGGTCTAGCGCTTCGGCCTGCGGTAGGAGATCATCCGAGTCGATTCGATTGTTCAAAGTACGCATGCACGACAGGGGTGTCGTTGAGTTGGTTTTGCGTTTCTGCTTGTCGTGTGTAAGCATGAGTCCGCGTTTCTAGATTTGGAACCGAAAAGGACGCATATGTTGTTGAAGATGGGCTTTCGGGAGGCGTTGCCGTATGCTCGATGAAGATGATCTCTGCGAAAGAAGGTGCTTCTTTCCTGAGGAGTTTGAGCGTGTTTCTGAGCGACTTTCGCCGCAAGCTCGAAGCCTGTGGGCTAAAACGGGAAGGGGAGAACAGTCTCATCTCTGGGAACCCCTCTATGTGCATATGGGTGATTCGGGCGAGATCGCTCGTCTTTTGTGGAGCAAATGGCTTCCTCGCACTGTAAAGAAGCTGATTGCTCAAGATCTGAGTGATTCTGCAGCCGAATCGCTCGTTGTCTGGATGGCAAGCGTCCATGATATCGGCAAAGCTACACCGGCTTTCCAATATAAAGTGACCGATAGGGCCGAATCGGTTCGAGAGACGGGTCTTGAGATACCTGCTGGAATCGATAGCAAATCGCATGCTTTTATGGGACAGGTGATTTTAGAAGACTGGCTTCTCGAACGCGCATGGTCGCATCCCAATGTCTTCTCGTGCGTGGTTGGCGGCCACCATGGCGCTCCTCCAGATAGCAGTACTATTCTCGATAACCTTAGGGACAGTCTGTTTCCCAAAGAAGTATTGGGTGAATCGACGTGGACGACGGTTCAGATCGAGTTGCTTGATTACGCATTCGTCCTTTCAGGGGCTTTTAGGCATGAGGAGGAACTCAAAGAACTGGAGCTTCCGCAACATACCCAAGTTTTGCTCACTGCTCTTGTTATCATGTCGGATTGGATTGCCTCGAATGCAGACTTGCTTCCTTTGGTTTCTGGAATTGCATCTACAGCTGATTTTCGTGCGCGAGCAAGGGAGGCTTGGGAACGGCTTGCCCTCCCAGCTGCTTGGGTTCCATCTTTGCGCGGGGAGCCTGCAGAAGCGCGTTTCCATGCGCGGTTCGACAATATTCCTGAAGCTGCGCGACTAAGGCCCGCACAGATTTTGGCGGTCGAAGCGGCTGAGAGTCTCGAAGATCCTGGTCTCATCATCATCGAAGCGCCGATGGGTAACGGCAAGACGGAAGCATCGCTGCTGTGCGCCGAAATTCTTGCAGAGAAGTTTGGAAGCGGAGGTATCGCTTATTTGCTGCCGACCATGGCGACTTCGAATGCGATGTTCTCTCGGGTCGAAAACTGGTTGAGCCATATGGCTGATGCTGATGGGTCCAGTCACCAGTCGATGCAGCTGCTTCATAGCAAATCGGCGCTTAACAAGGATTTCGCTAGTCTTAGAACATGGAATCATACATGGATGGGCGATGAACGAAATCAGCAAAGAAGCAAGAATCCCAATGATGAAAATATTATCGCGCATCAATGGTTCGGAGGCAGGAAGCGTGGTCTGCTTGCGTCGTTCGTGGTTGGTACGGTTGATCAGCTTCTGATGGCCGCACTGAAAGCGAAGCATGTCCAGCTGCGCCATTTAGGGCTGGCTGGGAAGGTTGTGGTTATCGACGAAGTCCATGCCTACGATGCCTATATGAGCGTATACCTCGATCGTGTGATGACTTGGCTCGGCGCTTATAGAGTGCCGACGGTGCTGCTCTCGGCTACTTTGCCGCCGCAACGGCGCAAGCAGTTGATTCGTGCGTATCGAGGGAAAGATGCGCGGTCAACAGGCAGGCCTTCGAAAAGAAGGCTTATCGACCCGCCACGTCGGGCGACGGGGAAGCCCGCTTACCCTCTCGTTACTGTAAGTGGGCGCGATTTGGACTCGGAAAGATATTGTGACTGTGAGGTTGCGAGTCGAGGAACCGATGTCGAGATATCGTTTCTTTTGGACGGGGATGACGATTTACTTGCGACGTTGCGTGACAGGTTGTCCGATGGGGGTTGTGCTTGCGTCTTGCGAGATACGGTTTCGCGGGCTCAAGAAACATACGAGTTTCTTAAAACTGCAATGGATGCCGAGGTGCGACTTGTGCACTCTCGTTTCATTGCGGCAGATCGCTTGAGCAACGATGCCGAGCTTCTGAAATTGCTTGGACCTAATGCGTCCAGGCGGCCTCGGTCGCTAGTTGTTGTCGGTACTCAGGTTATTGAGCAGTCGCTCGACATAGATTTCGATTTTATGATTACCGATATAGCTCCTATCGACTTGCTGCTGCAGCGCATGGGACGTTTGCATAGGCACCAGCGTGGCGAAGGACAGTCTGAGCGCTCAGCGAAACTAAGGACGGCGCAGTGTTTCATAACGGGGTCGAAAGATTGGTCGGTCGAACCTCCCGAGTTCGATAAGGGCATCATAGCTGTGTACCATCCTGCACTTTTGCTTCGGACGATTTTGGCGTTAAAGGTTAGATGCGATGGCATGGGGGGTTCTAGAGTCAATCTTCCGCATGATATTGCGGGGCTTGTGGAGGCGGTATACGAAGGGCTGGAGCCCGGTTCGAACGATTTCCTACTTGACGGATTGAAAGACGACGCTTGGCGTGATGCATTGCTTGAGGCGCAGGATGATCTGCGTCAATATCGTATGAGTCAAGAGAGCAAAGCGAGTAATTGGCTTTTGGGTAAAGAGCGCACTAAGCCTGGGAAAGCATTTGACCTCGTCGGTTGGCTGGGAAACAGGTTTTCCATATCCGACGAGGAGACGGGTCGTGCCGCCGTTCGGGACAGCCAAGAATCACTCGAAGTGGTTGCGCTGCATTGCGATGCTGGGAACCTATCTGTCTTTCCTTGGGTGGCGCTGCAGGAGGAAGTAGAGGAGAAATATACAGCGTTGGGCGATGGAACGACGGCACCTGACGACCGTGCGGCCCGTCTTGCGGCTACGTGCACGGTGCCTCTTCCACCCCTTCTTACCAAGCCTTGGCGGATAGCAGGGATTGTCAGCGCCCTTGAATCGGCGACGAATGTATCTGGGTGGCAAGAATCTCGATGGCTCAAAGGTCAGCTCCCGCTTGTTTTTGACCGGAATGGAGTTGCGGTCGTCGATTGCGAAAGGGCGCGATATCATCTCGGTTATTCAAGGGAGCTGGGGTTAAGGTTGCTTGAAATAGAGCATAAGGAGGTTGAGTAGTGAGCGAGGATGTCCATTTTAACCTGGTAGATGAGCCTTGGATTCGCGTTCGAGATATGAGGGGAATTTCGCGCGAACTTTCACTTTGGGATTTATTTGCTTGTGCGGGAGAGTTGAAATGCCTGGCGAATGATTTGCCTACCCAGGACATTGCGATTCTCAGACTGTTGCTCGCGATATTGCAGCGTTCCCTTTCTCCCAGCCTCGATGAAGACGATGACCCTGCGGAGGTATGGGCCAGACTATGGGAGGCCGATACGCTGCCGGTCGAAGAGATACACAGCTATTTGGAGAAATGGCGTCATCGTTTTGATTTGCTCGATAAGAATGAACCGTTTATGCAGATAGCAGGGTTGGTACGGAGTAACGATGCGATCAAGGACGAGGATGGCGAACCATACCTTAAGCGCATCATCGCGGATGTGCCGAGCCGTCGGAACAGACGACTTTTTTCAGTTCGAATGGGCGAGGGAATTAATAGACTATCTTATGCGGAAGCTGCTCGCTGGCTCATCCATGTGCATTCTTTTGATACCGGTGGTCCCAAGAATGCTGCGAAGGGAGACTCCTCTGACGTAATAAAAAAGGAGGGTAGGTCGTACCCAGGTGGAACGGGATGGTTGGGCCGCATAGGGTGCTTATATTTTGAGGGATCGACTATAAAAGAGACCTTAATCCTAAATTTTGTACCACTGTATCGCAATGAGATCGATTCTCTTTTTTCCGAAAATGATCTCCCTATCTGGGAACGCAGGCAGAGGTGCGTTTCCGATGGGCATGAGCCACGGGTCCTTCCCGACGGGAGGGCCGATTTGTATACATGGCAATCTCGCTGGGTCAACTTTTCTCATGAAGATGGCATGATAACCAACGTTGTGCTGTCGGCTGGAGATCTGCTGTCCGTCGAAGCTGCTGAGCTCTACACGGTGGAAAACATGACTAGTTGGAAAGAGGGAACCTCAAAGAGTAAGTCTTCTGCGCCGAAATTGATTCCGGTGCATTTTGATTCCGACAAGGCGCTATGGCGTGGACTGAATGCAGTCTTTGCGCAAAATTGCAGTAATAAGGATCCGGCTTGTCATCTATCCGGTACCGCAGTGTGGTTGAGGCATCTCTCAAGCAATAATGGAGGAAGGGCTATTAGTAAAGAATACTTATTGAATGTACACGCCGTTGATTTTAAATACGACGACAGCCAATCATCCTCGTATCATTCCATGGTTGACGATAAGCTCGAGATGAGCTCCTATTTGCTGTCGCCCGAAGGTGCTCCTCTGGTTAATTTCGCCTGTAGGTGTGTTGAAAAGACAGAAGAGGCTGTTAAGACGCTAGGTAGCCTTGCGGTAAATCTGTATTTGGCGTCGGGTGGAGATAGCGAAAGCTCATTGGGGGTTCGCGAAGCGGCGAAGTCTAGAGCATTCTTTGAAATCGATCGTTTATTTCGGGTTTGGTTTTCAGCATTGGGATCTCAGACAAATGCAGAAGCGGCGCGTGCTGGATGGTATGCGCAATTGCGCGATGTTTTGATGAGGCTCGCTCAAGAACTGATTGGCGAAGCTGGTCCTGCGGCAGTGCGAGGATCGCAATTGAAGAACAAAAAAGATTGGATGACGGCAGGAAAAGCCGAGGCACGGTTCTATGCGACGCTCGATTGCATTTTGTCTTGTGGAAGCAAAGAGGAGAAAGTAAAGGAGGGATGAGTAATGCAGGAGACGAGGGAAGTAGCGAGTAACGAGATTCGAAACTTTGTTTCTGGCAAGGTCTGTAGGCTTCAGACAAGCTACCTTTCTGTATCTGACAAATCCACAGGTGCACGACGGCTCTCAGCATTGCGACATGCTATTGCCAAGGAGCCAGGTTCGTCGGCGGATATATGGGATATCGAGATTGGTGGGCTTCGGGCTGATCTTGTTGGCAAGGATGATCGTCCCTCAAGCGCGGAGCGGGCCGTACATGGCGCATTAACGTTGTATGCATTCCATCAACAGTCGAAAAGCAATCCTATGCATGTTTCCGGCAGAGAACATGGCCTTGGCTGCGCTATGCGAGATCTGGTTCAGCAAGATAAGAATCATTATCGTAATCGAGCTGAAGAAGAGCTGCCTCGCCGCTTCGCCGCTCTGGTAACTGCTGAATCGATGCCAGAGATGCTGCATTATCTTCGACAACTGATTCAGCAGCTTAGATCTGCCGGAATTCCGCTCGACTACGGCTTGCTGGCAGCCGATCTCTATCGGTTGCAAAATCCCTATCAGGCTGATTCCGTTCGACGAATATGGGGACGTGAATTCGCATATCGTAGGAAACCAGCGTCGGCAGAAGACAATCAGAGCTAATCGACAGCCATCGTCAAGAAAGGTGTCATCATGAGCAACAAGCCTCTTTATATCGATATCCATATTCTTCAATCCGTGCCGCCTAGCAACATCAATCGCGATGATACGGGCAGTCCGAAAACGGCTAAGTTCGGCGGGGTGACCCGCGCTCGTGTCTCGAGCCAAGCATGGAAGAAAGCGACGCGCGATTTGTTTCCGGACTATCTTGATGAGGATAAACTTGCGTACAGAACCAAGCATGTGGTTGGTCTCATCTCTGATGCAATCCGAGAAAGAATGCCTGAAGTTAGTGAAGGTGACGCAATCGAAAAGGCAAAAGAGGTTTTGGTTGCGTTAGGCTTCAAGCTCAAGAAAGAGGAAAACGAATATCTTGTTTTCATTGGCACGCTGCAGATCGGCAAGCTTGCAAAGCTCGCCATTCAAGCGTTGAGAGATGGGGAAAAAGTTGACAAAAAGGAAGCTAAGAAGATTCTTGACGTAAAGAGGTCTCCAGCCTTAAATGCTGTCGATATCGCCATGTTCGGACGTATGGTCGCCGATGCTCCTGATCTGAATGTCGATGCTTCCGTTCAAGTCGCTCATGCGATCAGCGTATCCAGTGCAGAAACGGAATTCGATTATTTTACGGCGCTCGATGACAAGGCTCCTGAGGATAATGCCGGCGCAGCCATGATCGAGACAACTGAGTTCACATCGGCGATGTTCTATCGTTACGCAAATGTGGACGTCTTTCATTTATGCGAAAATCTAGGCTCTCCCGATGCGGCGACTGGAGGCATAAACGCCTTCTTGAAATCATTCGTCAAGTCTATGCCGACGGGAAAGCAAAACTCTTTCGCCAATAGGACCTTGCCTTCAGCCGTCATCATCCAGCTGCGTGATTCGCAACCGGTTAGTTTGGTGAACTCCTTCGAACGACCCGTGGTTGCCCTGAGGGATAAAAGCCAGCTTACGAATGCAGCCGAAGCGCTTGTTGCTCAAGAGAAAGCCATCGACGAGGCGTTTGGTGTGACTCCGCAGCATACATTTGTGGTGACTGCATCGTCTGACGCCTCTGTGTTGAAAGAGCTTGCTGATGGTGATCCGATGGGGCTGGATGACGCCGTCGATCAAATCGTCGCTTTCTGCAGTGACTACTTGTCCGAATGCGGCTTCCGTGACGAAGAGCGTGAGCAAAATGACAGTCTTACTGCTTAAGTTGGCAGCACCGTTGCAGTCATGGGGCGCAAGCAGCCGTTTTACCGAGCGGACCACTCGTCATGAGCCTTCGAAAAGCGGGGTGATAGGTTTGCTTGCGGCCGCGCTCGGTCGTCGGCGAGAGGATCCTGTCGACGACCTTGCTGTCCTGCGGTTCGCGGTGCGTGTCGATCAGCCGGGCAGTTTCATGCGCGATTTCCAAACTGAACACACACGGAAATGGGATTCTGATACAAGGAGGTTTGTTTTCAACGAGAGCCTCTCTCTGTCTAAGCGTGATTATCTCTCGGATGCGGTCTTTGTGGCTGCTCTTGAGGGGGATGAAGACTTGCTTGCCGAATGTGCAGAAGCCCTTCACCATCCTGCGTTCCCGTTGTTTTTAGGACGGCGTTCGTGTCCACCTTCAACCCAAGTGTACCTCGGTTTGGTGGATAGCCCTATGATGGAGGCACTTGCGGACGTCCCCTGGCAGGCAACCGAGCGACATTGGAACTATGCCTATCGGTTCAGGGGTGATAAACCGAAGGAAACGGTTGAACTGAAGGTTGTGTACGAGGCGACTGAAGAGCAGGCCGCGTGCACTTTGAGCGAAACGGTTCGCGATGTGCCTCTGAGCTTTTCTCAACTTAAACGCGAATACGGATGGCGAACGGAGGCAACCATGCGTATGGCAGTAAAGAATCCATTTTGGCCTTTCGACGATGGACGACCAACCAGTACTTCGATAGCTTCCGAACATGATCCGTTCGCGATCTTGGAAGAAGGATCCGAATGATGTATCTCACACGTTTTCCCATAAACAAAACTCGGAGAGATGCACGTAGATTGCTTGCATCCCCTTATCAGATGCATGCGGCCATTGCCGGTAGCTTTCCTATGGCTCATTGTTCGGATCCCGGCAAGGGGAGAGTCCTTTGGCGCGTCGATGCCTCCGAGGATGGTTCGGCACGACTCTATATCGTGAGTCCCGACAAGCCGAGTTTGGTTGGATTGGACGAGCAAATCGGTTGGCCTGACTTGCCTCAGCAATGGGAGACGAGAAGCTACGATACGTTTCTTTCTCGTATCGAGATAGGGCAAGAGTATGCATTTCGGCTTTTTGCAAATCCAGTTTTGAGTCGAAGCACGAGAGGAGGGCGCGCTGTTCCTCGAAACGAAAAGGGGAAACCGAAGCGAATAGGTCATTTGACCGTCCTGCAGCAGGCAGCATGGCTTATCGGGAAAGATGCTTATCTCGGTTCTGGCTTAGAGGTTCCCGAGCTGTTTGCGCATCAAGAGTGGAATCGAGCCCAGCGAAACGGATTCGAGGTTCTTACGAATCTCGATGGTACCGCACGGCTTATTGTTTCTCATTCAGGTAAACAGAAGTTGCGGAGTGGGCGAGAATCACGTCTCATAACTTTGAGCACGGCTCAGTTCGATGGATTCTTGCGTGTTTCCGATCCTGATCTCTTGCGTTCGGCCCTTGTGAACGGAATCGGGCATGCGAAGGGGTTCGGTTGCGGTCTCTTGACCCTTGCACCTACGGTGGTTAGATGAATCATGGCGTGCATTCCCGGTATCCAGAAGCCAGATTTGCATGCGCTTCCTACCATCAAGGAGCGCATAACATTTCTTTACGTTGAGCACTGCCTTATCAATCGGCAAGATGGTGCGGTAACTATTACCGATGCACGGGGAACCGCCTATGTGCCTGCAGCATCTCTGGGTGTTTTGATGCTTGGTCCAGGAACGAATGTTTCTCATCGGGCCATGGAGTTATTGGGGGATGCAGGCGCAAGCATCGTCTGGGTGGGGGAGCGAGGCGTGAGGTATTATGCTCACGGCAGGCCGCTCACCCATTCGTCTCGTTTGGTTGTTAGGCAAGCTGAACTCGTCTCCAATAAGCGGAAACGCTTAGCTGTGGCTCGCGCGATGTATCAGATGCGTTTTCCCGGCGAGAATGTATCTCATTTGACCATGCAGCAGTTGCGCGGTCGTGAAGGATCGCGCATTCGTTCGCTCTATCGCAGGTTATCCGAGGAATTTAAGGTTCCTTGGAAGGGCAGGGAATACAATCCAGATGATTTCGAGGATGCAACGTCCATCAATCAGGCTCTTTCTGCTGCCCATGTTTGTCTGTACGGTGCGGTGCATAGCGTGATCGTTGCTCTAGGATGTTCGCCTGCGCTAGGGTTCGTCCATATGGGGCACGAGAGGTCATTCGTTTACGATATCGCCGATCTATATAAAGCGGAGGTCACCATCCCCATCGCATTTCAAGTGGCTTCAGAAGTCGAGGGAGACGTTGGAGCGACTACCAGAAGAAGGGTTCGCGATGCGTTCCTAGACGGAAGGATTATGGAACGGGTGGCGAGAGATGTAAGAAGGCTGCTTCTCAATAGTGATGATTCGGTCGATGGGCTGGATGAGATTGATTTCGACACAATGCTGTTATGGGATGAGCGCGATTCTGCAGTACGCTTCGGCGTTTCGTATGGTCGGGAATACGATGCATCGATAACGGTCGAAGTCGAGAACAATGGCAGTCTGGTTGGAGTTTAAGAATGGTTGTCATTACGCTTGAGAAATGCCCTCTTGCATTGCGAGGGGATTTGACCAAGTGGCTTCAAGAAATAAGCATGGGGGTGTATGTCGGGCAAGTTAGTGCTCGCGTGCGCGATAGACTATGGGAGCGCGTGTGCAAGGAATGCAAGAGCGGCCGAGCAACGATGGTCTATTCGGTTCGCAATGAGCAGCGATATGACTTTCGTATTCACAACACTACATGGGAGCCCATTGATTTTGACGGCCTAAAGCTCATGATGAGGCCGAGTTCTGCAAGGACGAAGTCGCTGGGGAAGAAGCGCCTGGGATGGAGCGAGGCATCCCGCTTCTCGAAGAAAAAAGGCAGGAAGCCAAATAGAGATTTCGAACTGCCAAGTGAATATGTGGTCGTCGATATTGAGACGACGGGTCTTAACCCTAACAAGGACGAGATAATCGAGCTTGCCGCCATTCGAGTGCGCGGAGGAAGAGAAACCGATGCTTTTCAATGCCTGGTTCGTTGCGGGGGAGAGCTGTCCGACGCAATCGCCAAATTGACCGGGTTGAGCCATAGCAGACTGATGGCCGAGGGCCTGATACTAGAAAATGCGCTCACGAATTTTTTAGAATTCGTGAGCGACGATCTAATTGTTGCCCACAATGCCGAATTCGATATCGGGTTCATTCAGTCTGCTTGTGAAGAGCTTGATTGGGATGATTTTGACAATGATTATCTTGATACGCTTGCATTGGCTAGGAAGAAGTTGCCGCAAATATCGGATCATCGGCTGAGTTCTTTAGCTGAACGCCTGCACCTTGAAAATAGACAACCTCACAGGGCACTTTCCGATTGTAGATTGACGCATTGCCTTCTTGTTAAACTGAATGAAAACTGATTTAGTATTAACGATGGGCTATATTGAACTGGGATGATTTAGTGTGCTCCCCGCATGCGCGGGGATGATCCCGGACGGGTACGACGATACGCGATCGTACGACAGTGCTCCCCGCATGCGCGGGGATGATCCTGCCTGCTACGGCATGGCCGCGCAGGACCCCGTGTGCTCCCCGCATGCGCGGGGATGATCCTGAGCATGCGGGGAATCGACATATCGAACTGGAGTGCTCCCCGCATGCGCGGGGATGATCCTTTGTCTTTGAGCGAATCGAGGTCATCGCCCTCGTGCTCCCCGCATGCGCGGGGATGATCCCGAGGATCATATCTATCAGCGTATCGCGTACGAGTGCTCCCCGCATGCGCGGGGATGATCCTCGTATTCCTCGCCCGAGAGCTTCCCGTGCTCGGTGCTCCCCGCATGCGCGGGGATGATCCCTCCTCCTTTGGTTGTCGGACACGTTCATACTAGTGCTCCCCGCATGCGCGGGGATGATCCCTTTTTTTGATCGGCAGGATGGACATTAAGCCCGTGCTCCCCGCATGCGCGGGGATGATCCTTGCAGGGTCTTGCCGCCTGGTGCCGACACGAAGTGCTCCCCGCATGCGCGGGGATGATCCCGGCTTAAGACCAATTACAAGACCAGCGTCCGCGTGCTCCCCGCATGCGCGGGGATGATCCCGAACGTTCCGCCGGTAGAAATGAAACCGAACAGTGCTCCCCGCATGCGCGGGGATGATCCCTTCGGCGAGGTATGCGCCTGTCTCGAAGAGGAGTGCTCCCCGCATGCGCGGGGATGATCCCTCCGCCGACCAGATGGCCGCGTTCTGCAACAAGTGCTCCCCGCATGCGCGGGGATGATCCCTTCTCCAGGGCCGAGACCTGCCTCTCGCTCGCGTGCTCCCCGCATGCGCGGGGATGATCCCGCCTGCTACGGCATGGCCGCTCAGGACCCTGTGTGCTCCCCGCATGCGCGGGGATGATCCCATATCCTTGGCTATGGCACGCACGGTGTATGGGTGCTCCCCGCATGCGCGGGGATGATCCCTGGGTTTTCTGCACGAAGAAGCCCATGATCACGTGCTCCCCGCATGCGCGGGGATGATCCCACCAACGATTCGCATGAGTGCTTCCGCCCCTAGTGCTCCCCGCATGCGCGGGGATGATCCCGTGCCGACGTCGTGCAGAGAGCGCGTATCGTCGTGCTCCCCGCATGCGCGGGGATGATCCCGGGTAGTCGACGGCGGGCACGTCGCCGTAGTAGTGCTCCCCGCATGCGCGGGGATGATCCCAGCGCGACCGCGCCCTCCACGAGCACGGGGATGTGCTCCCCGCATGCGCGGGGATGATCCTTTATCTTTGAGCGAATCAAGGTCTTCGCCCTCGTGCTCCCCGCATGCGCGGGGATGATCCTACTTTGCGCTTTTTCACGGCAAAAACGTCCTGGTGCTCCCCGCATGCGCGGGGATGATCCCGAGAATCGCATCAACCGCGCCCGCTCGATCGCGTGCTCCCCGCATGCGCGGGGATGATCCCTACTGCATGTACCAGAACGCCAACTACGGAACGTGCTCCCCGCATGCGCGGGGATGATCCCGATCTCTCAGACCTTCCAGAAGAGTTTTTTCGGTGCTCCCCGCATGCGCGGGGATGATCCCGGTCGCCGGCGTGTCCAAAAAGTACGGCGCCCGTGCTCCCCGCATGCGCGGGGATGATCCCGTGTCAATCGCGTGAAAGTCGTGCACGGCATGGTGCTCCCCGCATGCGCGGGGATGATCCCGCCTGATGGAACGATGGCTATCAGAGAAAGGGGTGCTCCCCGCATGCGCGGGGATGATCCCGGGGTCACATATGCGGCTATGACCGACGATAGGTGCTCCCCGCATGCGCGGGGATGATCCCATCAACGTCCTCGTAGCTAATCCATCCGTCGAGTGCTCCCCGCATGCGCGGGGATGATCCCGTACGCGGTGGTCTCGCCCTCGTAGCGCTGGAGTGCTCCCCGCATGCGCGGGGATGATCCCGTCTTGGTGTTGTCTCGCCGCATTCCCATGCGGTGCTCCCCGCATGCGCGGGGATGACCCCAGGTACGGGCATTTCTCGGCGAGGGCCTTGACGTCGACGCCTTCGAGCGTCCCGTCGTCGGCGAGCTTCGCCCCGGTCATGTCGATATGGGCCATCGCGGCCTGCGCGTCTACGCATCCGCCCGTGAGCAGCTCGTGCTCCACGGCCCATCTCTTCGCCTCGTCGGCGTGGCGGGCAATGACGGCCTCGAGGTCGTCGGCGGCCTTGGCAGCGGCGCCTTTCGCGTCCCCGTCGTTCCCTGCGGGGGTCTGCGGCGCGATGGCGCGCAGCGACTCCATGATCGGGGTGAGCTGCTTGCCCATCTGCTCGCTCACGATGCGCGCGATCTGCTGCTCCTGGCTGGGCTGCCCCGCCCCTTTGCTGCTGCCCTTGGGCCGATCCCTGGCCCTCGCCTTCTCCGTGCATGCCTGCTCCTGTCTCGTCGAGTTTGTTTCGGGCTTCACTGCCCGCTGGCGTCGTCGCTCTGCGCTCGCGGCCCGCGCGATGTCCGTGGGCCTCTGCGCTCGGCCCGTGCGATGATGAGATGATGCTGCGCGCGTCACCCGGGCACGAAAAAGCCCCGCCGGAGCGGGGCCTGGATGATCGCTATTCGGTTGGATTGCTTATGAGGCTATTCGGTTAGATTTCTAAGCCTTGGTCCGCATTCGGAGCGGAGCAGCCCGATCTCCTTCTTGAGCTCTTCCGGGGCGTCGGGTAGCGGATCGAGGTTCTCGTCGAAGAATGCGGAAAACACATAATCGGCTCCATGCTTCTCAAGAAGCTTGCGGAAGAATGGAGCTTCCGGCAAGATTCGCGATATTACGAGAGCCTCCTTCTTAATTCTTCCATGACATATGGTATGAACTGGGATTTTCCTATCTCGCCATTATACGCCAGCTCTACGCACACGGCCAGGCCTTCTGGGTGCAGGGTCGATGGGTCTCCTGTTACGGTAGCCTCCTGTTTTGGATGAAGAGACGCGGATTCGATGGCCCTGTCCAATTTCAGTCTCGATTTTTCCGCAGCAAACCTATCGGTGTTCATCTTCCTGAGCGCGGTGCACCCCGCATGCGCGGGGATGGTTTTCTGTCAAGGATAGCCGTCGACGTATCGGAGGATCCGAGCCTGACTTATGGCGAAGCAGCAAGTTATACTGCGCACTCGATATGGCGCAATGGATTCGATGAAGCTCTTCATAACGGAAGGCTTTCTCGGATAAAGCCCATGCGTCTGGAGAGAGACAAATAGAGCCGAACTCGTGTCGCGATGGCGTCACAAGTTCGGCTTCATGAATTAATTGTACCGCATCGGGGTGTGGCGGAGCGGAGATGGGTGTGCTGTAAAGAAGTCTGCCCAAACCTCACGCGATAGGATGGTCGATATCCACGCGCTTAGTCTCCTTGGGCAGATAGCGACGGGTGTTGAGGGCGGAAAGCGCAATCGTCGTGCCGTTGTGGAGCAGCGAGCCCAGCGTCGGCTTGATCGCTCCGATGATTCCGAGCGCGATGAGCAGCGTGTTCACCGCAATTGCCGTGTTGTAGCCGTGTCGCATGCGCCTGTCGAGCATGCGTGAGAGCCTCCGCAGCTCCACGAGCGATTCCAAATCATCGGAGAGCAGGGCGATATCGGCCGCCTCGCGCGCTATGGAGCTGCCCGCCTTCATCGCGATGCTCACGTGCGAGACGGAAAGCGCAGGAGAGTCGTTGACGCCGTCTCCCACCATGCACACTTTGCGTCCGGCATTCTGCAGCTCTTGGATGATCGCGTACTTGTCCTCGGGGAGCAGATCCGCACGATATTCGGTGATTCCGCATTCCCGCGCGATGCGCTCGGCGCTCTTGCGGTTGTCTCCAGTGAGCATGATCACGTGTTCGAAACCCTCTTCGTGGAGCTCCTCGATTACGCGCCTGGCGGTTCTCTTCAGCGGGTCCTTGATGTAGATGACGCCGCGCAGCCGGCGGTCGACCGACAGAAACAGCGGCGACATCCCCGCGGCGTGCGCGTGTATCTCATCGAGCTCATCTGCTGTGACGACGACCTGCTCCTGCTCGATGACGAAGCGTTCGCTGCCGAGCACGACGCGCTTGCCCCGAAGCGAGCTTACGATGCCGTGCGCGACGATATATTCGACGCCCGCATGCTCCTCACGATGCTCGAGGCCCTCTTCGAACGCCTTGTTGACCACGGCGCGCGCCAGCGGATGCGGAAAATGCTCTTCCAGGCAGGCGGCGAGCCTCAATGCCTCGTCTCTGCTCCATCCGCCATACGCCACGACGCTTTCCACCTCAGGGGCGGACGTCGTGAGCGTCCCGGTCTTGTCGAAGACGATGGTGTCGGCCTCGGCCATATGATCGAAGTAACGCGATCCCTTCACTACGAAACCATGCTGCGCGCTCTCGCGTTGCGCCGTCATGACCGCGATGGAGCCGGTAAGCCTCAGGGCGCACGAGTAATCGACCATGAGCGCTCCCGACACCTTGGACAAGTTGCGCGTCACGAGCGCGACGGTGCCGGCCAGGAGGAAATTCCACGGCACGAGCGCGTCGGCCATCTGTTCGACATGACGCTGATCGGACGACTTGAGCGATTCGGACTGCTCGACCATCGTGATGATATTGCGCAGCTTGCTGGCATGGGGATCGTCTTCCACCCGCACGAAGATCTCGCCCTCTTCAAGCGCGGTTCCCGCATAGACCGTGTCGCCGACCTCGCGGGTGACGGCGAGCGGCTCGCCGGTGAGCGAGCTTTGGTTGACCGCGGCGGCGCCCCGTATGACGGTGCCGTCGACGGGAACCTGCTCGCCAAGTCGGACGACGATGACATCGCCGATATGCAGGTCCGCAATCTCGACATCGCGCTCGTCGCCCGATTCGAAGGCGCGCCGCGCCTTGCTCGGAATCGTGAGCAGGGAACGGATCAGACCGCTTTCGCTGCGGCGATGCGTATAGTTTTCGAGCGCATCATCGGCATTGAGAAGGAGCATGATATTCGAGGACGTGTCGGGTTTGCCCTGCAGAAGCCCCAAGGTGATCGCGGCCGCATCAAGCACGGGAACATCCAAACGCTTATTCAGAAGCGACTTGAGTCCCAGCGTCCAGAAAGGAATGGAGCTGATGATGGTCCAGACGAGCCGCAAGGGGCGGGGGAGGAGGACGCGCCTGAGAAGCTGCAAGACGAGCATCGTCGCAACGCTGCTGATGAGGTGGCGGGGACGCGGTGCCAAGGCGATGGAATCCGCAGGCTCCCATTGCTTTATCTCGGAATAGGAAAGGGCGTCCATCTTCTCGATGACGCGTCTGCGCGCATCGCGCAATTCCCGCTTCGTGGCAGCGCGGTATGTTATCGCGAGGTATCCTGCCTTGGGATAGGCGTCCGCGCGTTTTACGGAATCGAGCTGGCTGAACAGCTCCTCAAAAGCGACGGCATCCGTCTCGGGAATCTTGCCGCGCAGGTCGAATCGGATGCGTCCTGGAGTCTCATGTGCGATGAGGTACCGCATGACGCACGCTATTTCTTCGCCGCGTGTTTCGTCGCCGTCTCGGGGGTCGCGCTCGGCGTGGCGGACGGTTCTTCTTCCGAGCTTGCCTCGTCGGAGGGAGCGTCGTCGAAGGGGACATCATCACCGTTTTTGGCGTATTCGGCTTCTGCCATCAGGTCGTCGAACTCCGCCTTGGCCTCATCGACCAACGTGCTGGCAGTCTCCCTCACTTGCATGCCGCCTACCAGCGCATCCACGTAGAGCTGCTTCGCGGGCTTGCTCTTGAGCACCTTGAGGCCCGCTGTTCCGATCAAGACGCCGATGCCGACAAGCCATGCAGGATGCATAGTGTCCTCCTAACCTTGCCGTGCGTTTCGCTCCGCAGTTAGATAGTTAGTATAAACTAACTATCTTTTAAAGCCAGGCTCGCCCCAACGCGATTGTCCGCTCAATGAGGTCAACCTGTGTGAGGTCAGGAAACACCCTGCGGCATTCCTTTTCGCGGTCGTTATGGCTGGTACCACCCGATTAGTACTTGACGCGACATGCATTCCGCAATGTAGTGTACGTAGCTGCAATGATCCAGAGACAGTAAAGGATGGGTGCCATGCGCGGAACATTCACCTACCACAACCCCACGAAGCTCTATTTCGGAGAGGATGCCCTCGACGGCCTCAAGGTCGAGCTCGAAGCCTACGGCGGCAATGTCGTCGTGGTTTACGGCGGCGGCTCCATCAAGCGAAACGGCGTTTACGACCAGGTCATGTCTCTTTTGCGCGCAGCAGGCAAGACCGTGGCCGAAATCAGCGGCGTCATGGCGAACCCGACGGTCGAGAAGCTGCGCGAAGGCGTCGCAATCGCTCGTGCTGCGAAAGCCGATATGCTTCTGGCCGTCGGCGGAGGTTCGGTGTGCGATTATTCCAAGGCCGTAGCCGCCTCGATCAACTGCGACGACGACCCGTGGGAGAAGTACTTCGTGCATTCCGAGGATGTAGACTGCGAAATCGTCCCCGTTGGCTGCGTGCTTACCATGGCGGGAACCGGGTCGGAGATGAACGCCAACGCCGTCATCACCAATCCTGAGGCGAAGATCAAGGTCGAATATGGCTTCGGCGTCGAGGGCATGCCGCGTTTCGCCATTCTGAATCCGCAGTTCACGCTGAGTCTGCCTCACAGACAGGTCGTTGCGGGCATCTATGATTCGTTCAACCACATCTGCGAACAGTATTTCAGCGACTTCGACAACAGCGCGAGCGACTATCTTGCCGAGGGACTGATGCGCTGCATCGTCGATAATGGCCGCGTCGCTGCGAAGGACGATCAGGATTACGAAGCGCGCAGTAATCTCATGTGGGCTTCTACCTGGGCTTTGAACACATTGCTCTCGCGCGGTAAGACGACCGACTGGATGGTGCATATGGTCGGTCATGCGGTCGGCGGCGTGACCGATGCGACTCATGGCATGACGCTTTCGGCCGTGAGCCTGCCGTATTATCGCTTCATTATGGAGGCCGGTCTGCCGAAATTCGTGCGCTTCGCCACGCAGGTCTGGTATGTCGATGCGGCGGGGAAGACCGATCGCGAGGTTGCCGAGGAAGGTTTGGGCGCTATGGAAGCTTGGATGCGCGAACTGGGTCTTGCCATGAGTTTGTCCGAGCTGGGCGCCACCGAGGCCGATCTCGACGATATCGTCAACGGAACCCTCCTTCTGAAGGGCGGCTATAAGGCCTTGACCAAGGACGACGTCCGCCGAATCCTCAAGGAGAGCATGTAGGTCTCGATAGGGGAGAAGGGGGAAGCGCTGCTTCGATTGGTCTTGAGCTGTCCGTCGTAGCGCTTCTTTCTTCGAGCCATATTGAATGCTTTTCACTCTTAACCTGATGTCGATCAAGGCGTTCCCCCTAAGGAAAGGAGAAGAACGTGCGGGAAACCATTGAAGCGGCTTACATATATGCATTTCCCCTGGTGCTGATGGATGCGACACGGGCTTCCGCAACGAATACGGAAGAAGCCGTACCCGGCAAGGCTCCCGTGAATCAGTTCATGCACGGCGCAGCGCTGGCCAATGCGCAGTTCAAAAATGTGGTAAGCCCCAATGTGGATACCGTCTATTCACAGGTGTGGTACGACCTGAGTGAAGAGCCGATCGTCTATGTGCTTCCGGAAACAGACCGCTTCTGCAAGGTGCAGGTGCTTGATGCCTGGACGAACACCGCTGCCGTCCTTGATCGGGCCGGAACCTATGCCATCACGCTCTCTACCTGGAACGGAGACCTGCCGGACGATGTGATCCGCATCGATGTGCCTACCGCCATGGCGTGGTCCATTACCAGAACGGTGCTTTCCGGCGCGGCGGATCTTCCGAATGTGCATGCCGTTCAGGCGAAGATGCTTCTCAGGCCGCTTTCCGCCTATCTGGGAAGAGGGACGCATCGACTCCCGAAGGGGAGGTACCGGAAAGAGAACGACTACATTCCCATCGACAAGGTTCTTTCTCTGGATCCCGTCACGTTCTTCAAAAAGGCGAATGCGCTGATGGAGAAGAATCCGCCGTCCGCCGCCGATGTGGGAATGCTGGAAAAGCTCGCGGCGGTCCGTGTGGGCCCCGGTATGGAATTCGACGCGTCTGTTCTGACCGACGATATTCAGGCAGGCTGGCAGGAGATGCTGAAGGGCCTTCGACCGAAGCTCGCGGCAGAGGGCATGAGGTTTTCGAACCGGTTGGGGCAGTGGAGCTATTTCGGCGCGCCGATCGGAGATTTCGGTACGGAATACGCCTACCGTGCGCTGGTGGCGATCGCGGGGCTTGGAGCGAACACCGTGGAGGTCGCGCTGTATCCCAGGACGGAGAAGGATGCTGACGGGAACGCCCTGACGGGCGAGAAGTCCTACATGCTCCACTTCGAAAGCTATCCGCAGGTCCTTGACGGCGGCTTCTGGTCGATCACCGCATACGGCGACGATGATTTCCTGATCGACAATTCGATCGACCGCTACTGCATCAACGATCGTTCCGGTCTGAAGGTGAATGACGATGGTTCTGTGGATGTGATCCTGTCGAAGGACGTGCCGGCGGACGCGACGAACTGGCTCCCGGTCGGCGACGGCGGCTTCCATCTGTATATGCGCATCTATTCGCCGGACATGGATGCGATCAAGACCTGGACCGCGCCGGTCATCAAGCCGCTGTTTCCAAGGAGGTTGCCACATGGGTGAGCCGGTTGATTTCCGCATCCTCTGCTGCGCGCCCTATCCGGGCGGCGTCGAGCCTGCCGTCGCAGCCGGAATGGTCGAGCAGGAACTTGCCGTCGAAGACGGCACGGTGCATTACTGGGTAACTTCATCTCCCGATCAAGCGCGGCCCTGGATGGTCTTCCTGCCAGGGCTTTCGGCCGATCATACCCTGTTCAACCCTCAGTTTGCCCACTTCGCGCAGAGGTGGAACCTCGTCGTGTGGGACGCGCCCGGCCACGGGCTTTCGCGTCCGTGGAGCAGAAGGCTCGACCTCGACGATATGGCCGAGGTCCTTCGTGCGATTCTCGAGACCTGCGGGGCGTCAAGCCCCGTGCTTGTCGGGCAATCGCTCGGGGGCTATGTCGCGCAGGCCTTCATCGAGCTTCATCCTGGATGCGCGGCCGCATTCGTCTCGGTGGATTCGTCACCTATGCAACACCGCTATTACAAAAGGTGGCACCTGGCCATCTTAAGGCATATGGAAGGCCTGTGCCTGCTGTGGGGGACGGGTCGTTTCCTGCGCGACCAGATGGCGAAGGCGTGCTCGACCACCGAGCATGGTCGGCGCAATATGCTGGCCCAGATAGAACGCTATTCTCGACGCGAGCTCTGCGCGCTGCTCGGAAACGGCTTTCGAGCGCTCTCCGACGCTGTGGCGAAAAACCGCGCGTATCGCATCGACTGTCCGCTCATGATCGTGTGCGGGTCCGAGGATGCGGCGGGCTTCGTCAAGACCTACGATAAGGAGTGGTCGAGGGAGACCGGTGTACCCATCACCTGGGTTGAGGGCGCGGGGCACAACGCCAACGTCGACGACCCTGCCTTCGTCAACGCTGCTATCGATCGGTTCCTGGAGTCGGCGCTCTTTTAGGTGCACTCCTGTTTTGTTGATATGCGCTGCATCTTACGGATCTTGCGGATTTTGCCGAGCAGTTCTGCCAAACCGTAGTCTTCGCAATCTCTGGAAGTGTGAACCTAGCGCACCATATGGATTGCGGTTGTAGCCGCTTCTCGTATCGCGAAACCGTCTCTAAACCGAAATTCATCGGGAATCCGACGTCTGCTCTCTCCTCGAGCACTCGGTAACGGAAAGCCCTTGGCTGCCGTTTTAGGCGTATGCGATTCGGAAGTAATCGAGCGTGGCTTTGAATCGGTCTTGCGCCGAAAGGCATGTGTCAGCGAGATACCCCTTCTCGTTATCCCATTCAACAAGCCCGCGATAGTAAAAGGACTTCATGTCGTCGGCGATGATAAACGGTATCACGTAGTTCATGAGGCATTCTTTGAACATCACGAGCCTGCCTACACGGCCGTTGCCGTCCTGGAAGGGATGGATGCGCTCGAAGCGCACATGAAAGCCGATAATGTCTTCGAAGGTGTGTCTCGCGCGAGGGTCATACGTTTTCAAGAGCGCCTTCATCTCTTTGGCGACGTTTTCCGGAAGAGCGGTCTGCCGGCCGCCGACCTCGTTCGGCAGGCGCTTGTATTCCCCGACAGAGAACCAATCCTTCGTGGAATCTGTTGTTCCGGCTTTCAGGATGCGATGGAACTCTTTGACCATGGCTTCAGAAAGAGGGTCTTGCGCATGGTCGATAAGGTAGTCGACGGCGCGGAAGTGGTTCCGGGTTTCCACGATGTCGTCTACGCGCACGAACTCGCCTTCGGTGCCGATCGTCGCGGTTTCGAAGATCATGCGCGTCTGGTCAAGGGAAAGTCTGCTTCCCTCGATGCGGTTGGAGTTGTAGGTTAGCTCGACCTGGATCTTGTGATAGATGCCGCCTTTGAATTTCGACGTCTTTTCTTCGCGAAGACGCGTGAGCAACGGGCTCGTTGCGGATGCTTTTGCATTCGAGCGAGCAGGCTTTGTCGCGTCAGCAGGGATGCTCCAGGTTTTTCCCATAAGGAATGCGCCTGGCACGCGGCCTTGGGCGCAGTAATTGCGAACGCTTCTTTCGGACACTTCCCAAAGCTCGGCAATCTCAGCAGCGGAAAGAAATCTCATCGGGGCCTACCCCCTTATCGGCAAGAACCTGATGGGATTATTCTATCAGAAATGGATAGTTATTGCCGTTATCGGCAAAAATATTGTTATCACTCAATTGTTGCATGACTTGTCTCCGTGTAGTCGGTAGAGTGAATGAACAGGCATTCCTCTCATTCTTCTATCGGCTAAACCGGGTAGTCGTCATGCAGTCAGCGGTGGTCCCAAGGCGACAGTCGCTCTGCTCTAGCGATTCAGGAATTCAGAGGCGCTGCGGACCCAGCTGCGATTGACGTAGAACGGTTGGTCCTCGGCTATCGGGCTGCGCGTGAAGCTCGCCTGCGAACAGGTCGTAGGCCTCTTTCGGGATGCTTGCCGTGAGCCCCAGCCCTTCATCCGCCATCAGTTCGAACAGGAGATCTCTGCCATCAGTCCCGAGGAGCCGGACAGCGTAGTCCGCGCTATCGGAACAGTATTTGAGTCCTAGCGACCGAGTTCACGTTGAATAGTCCTGAAACGAAGGGGAGCGAAGGAGAATGGAATACCCGTCTGTCTGTTTTTCGCAATCAGATCACTGCGGAGCGGTGAGAGCACAAAACTAAAGTTTGTCTTTCTCATCTGGCTTTCGAGGGTTTCTTTTCCGGAAGCTCAGCGTACATGCCATCCAGAAGTTCCTGAATTAGAGCCTTATCATCAAAGCTGTCGAATACATGCATCAGGGTCTTCGAGCCTTCATACGGATAACGCAGTTCGGAATCTGCAAGCAGTCTGTCTGATGTCGGCGTTCTCTTTAAAAACAGTTCGTTATTGCCAATGTCGCCTATCAGCTTGCCGTTAAAATATACAAGGTATCCGCCCATCATAGGCTTTATGGCAATATCGCCGGATTCAGAGAAACTATCGCGAACATATTCGTTGAATTCGTTCACCTTGGTTGTTCCCTCCATCAAATTTGAATTTGTATGGCTTAGCTGACATCATCTTAGCAGGCGTTTCTCGTCAAGTGTTGAGATGGCATATTCGCCCAATCGGACTCAACACTTGGTACGTAGGCGCCTTCCGACCAGAAGTTCCAGTTGCCAAACTTGTACTTAAGGTTCGCATGCTTGCCAAACATCATCAGCGCGCTTTTGCCTTTGAGGTACCCCATATAGCTCGATACGGCTAGCTTGGGCGGGATGAAGAGCGGCATATGCACTTGATGCCAGATTGCGGCCCCTCGATTATTTTGACTCCCTTATACCTGCAAAGCTGTCGGGATATCTCGCCTAGCGAATCTCGGTATTGGTTGTAGATGATTTTGCGCCTATATTTCGGTGTGAACACGATATGGTACTTGCACGGCCATTTCGTGTGCGCAAGGCTCTGTGTCTTGTTTGCCATAATGATCGCCGTCTCTCCAAGGCAGATGAGACTTGAACATTTGTATCTTGTTCTTGATCGGTGGTCATTTGGCTTGCAAGGTTGAAGTCTTCGATGCGCACCCGCATAGCGGGTGGTTCTTTGTCCCGCGTGCTTCGTGCGCAGGGCGGAATCACGAGCCTCAAAAGATGGCCTCTTCTAATGCGAAGAGGCCATCTAGGGTGAGCGATGGGAGCGTTGTGCCTATTTACCCACGAGGAGGAAAGGGGTCGTTTCCGTGTGAGTCGCGTGCCCTAATCCTTCCGTCAACTCCGTGAATATAGAGCTCGCTGTTTTGATTTCGGCTGACGTTTCGGCCAATACCAACTGCTTCGGCTTGGGTGTTGGTTACACGGTATGCCCTTGACGCCCCCTCGGTCTTAACTTGCCAGGTTCCGTCGGAACGCCGTGTCACATGTTGATTCCTGGAAGCCATAGAGCCTCCTTCCTGTTGCCTCTGCGTGGAAGCAGATTTATGATGGCAACGGTTGATTGTGCTTGCTCGATAATCGACTGCTGGAGCCCCGCTGCAACGGGGCTTCGTTTTTTTGCGGCCTAATAACGTTTAGCGCCATCAACTCACCATCGCTCAGGGTGAAGATACGCCCTTTGAAAATAAAGTCAAGTATAGTCTGTCTCAATTTTGTAATAATGTGTCCCATATTGTATCCTCCAAAAGGGAAAGGAATAGGAGGAAGCCGTGAAGAAAAGAAACGTGATCAATCTGATCCGATACCATTCGGAGAGAAACGAGGCGGCATTTCGTGCCGAGGCCCTCACTATCGCGCGGGAATTCGACAAAGCTGGTGATGCACAGCTCGCCGAATACATCATGGCCCTTCTTTCCGACGCTAACACTTTCGTCCCCCAGATGGACGAGACTCCGTGCTTCCTGAGCGCGGTAGGTCCCGCAGTGTCGGCGTTGCCCTTGCCGGAAGCCATCGCTTCAGACATCTCAGGCATCACCAATGCCATTCGCGGTAATGTTGGAGTGAACAAATTTTTGTTCCAAGGACCTCCTGGCACAGGCAAGACCGAGGCTGCTAAACAGATTGCGCGAATCTTGAACAGGGACATGTTCATGGTCGACTTTGACCTGCTCATTGATAGCAAGCTTGGTCAAACCGGAAAGAACATCGACGCCTTATTCTCCGAGATCTCCAGCTTCAGGCACCCGGAAAGAGCCATCGTATTGTTCGATGAGATAGATGCGCTTGCGCTAGATAGAAGCAGCAGCAACGACGTTCGCGAGATGAGCCGAGCCACCTCCATCCTCTTACGTGAACTCGATCGGCTGGATGACTCCATTGCCCTCATCGCAACCACCAACCTCTTCGATTCCTTCGATAGAGCGCTGGTCAGGAGGTTTGATGCATGCGTGAACTTTGATAGGTATTCGCAGGACGACCTTGTCGAGATCGCGGAAGTCATCGCAAACGAGCTGCTTCCACGGTTCAAGAATGCCGGCAGGGACATGCGACTTTTCAAGAAGATTCTGTCGCTGTCCAACGGTCTCCCTTATCCAGGTGACCTCAGGAATATGATTAAGTCTGCTATAGCATTTTCTGATTCAGAGAGCGAGTACGACTACCTCAAGCGCCTGTACAGACAGCTCGCGAATTCCGCTGCCATCGATGTTGACGTATTGAAGGAACAGGGATTCACGGTCAGGGAGATGGAGAAGCTCACGGGTATTTCCAAGAGTACGCTTTCCAGACAGCTGAATGGAGGAAGCGATGAGTAACGCAATTCTGCAGTTGCGTGGCACCTTCAACCAAAAACGAAACTCGTCGCGTCCAGGCCCTCCGTCGCTTCCTGCCCGAAAAGCTGTGTCCTCTGAAAAAGTGAGGGCTCTTAGGGATTCCCTTGTCGGAATCCAGGAATACTGGGAAGGCTTTGAACATGATTACAAGCCCCTTGTTGCGATTCGCTATGAGAGGATCATCGCGAAGAGCGGTCGTGTGAGGAGGCTTCTGTCGGAGCCAGGACCAAGCTCGTCTAATAGCACTATCGTTGGAGCCAGGTTTCACGATAATGGCAAGTTCAGACAGCATGTGATTACCCACTGCGTAAGCGAGCGTTCTCTCGAGGCCGCCATCGAGGACCTGTCCAGCCTCGCTTCTTGCATTGATGCGCTGTGTGAAGGAGAGGTAACTCCGGACCGCCTGAAAGGGATCAATGGGCAGAAGGTTTCTTTCGAGTATCTGCCGTTGTCCAGAAGTGCTTTCTCTAGGCTCGTTGTTGACGTATGTCATGTCGAACGTTTTGAACTGAACGTCCCTGAGGAGTCGATCGAAGAAACGTCTATGGTCACCCTGTACAAGGGGACGGGCATTGATAATACGGAATTTCTCAGAGAAATTGGCGTAGCGGAGCTGAACCTTCGTACCTATGATCAATCTACTTACCTTTTGACTCCCGATCAGTACAGGCTTCTCTATAATGCAGCGCCTCAGCTGATTGCGATGGCGATAAAGGACATCAATGAGATTCCACGTGACGAGGTTGTGGGGGATGAGGACAGCTGCGGAATGATTCCGCCTCCTGGCAGTGAGCCATGGGTTGGCGTGTTCGATACCCCATTCGACGACAGGGTTTACTTTTCCGATTGGGTTAAAGCTACTGTCGAGGTCGACCCTGAGCTTATAGCTCCTGGTGACTATTCTCATGGAACCGGAGTGAGTTCTATTATCGTAGATGGTCCTTCCCTGAATCCGGGGATAGATGATGGATGTGGACGTTTTCGTGTCCGCCATGTCGGCATCGCTGTAGGTGGGAAGTTCAGCTCCTTCACGGTTGTCCGAGAAATCGAAAAGGCTGTCATCAGGTTTCCCGAGGTTAAGGTGTGGAACCTGTCCCTCGGGTCGTTCCTTGAATGCCCAGAGAACTTCGTCTCCGCAGAGGCTTCCGCCCTTGACAGAATTCAGGTGGAGCACGATGTGGTTTTCGTAATCGCCGGCACAAACGATGGAAATTACTCAGGGGAAAAAAGGATCGGTCCGCCTGCTGACTCCGTCAACTCCCTTGTCGTGAACGCCGTGAGAACGGATGGCTCTCCTTGCTCCTACTCAAGGAAAGGCCCGGTGCTCTCGTTCTTCGGAAAACCAGATGTCTGTTACTACGGTGGCGATCGGGGTCAGCCTATGTACGCCTGTCAGGAGCCAGGTAGGACGGCAATGGTTCTGGGAACTTCGTACGCCGCTCCGTGGATAGCAAGAAAGATGGCCTACTTGATTCATATCGTTGGGTTCAGTAGGGAGATTGCGAAAGCCTTGATTATCGACTCGGCTGGCGGTTGGGGGCAAGGCGACAATCCTCATCATCTCGGTTACGGCGCCGTGCCTAAACGGATTGAGGATATTCTCTCGACTTCAGACGACGAGATTAAGTTCGTCCTGGATGGAATATCTGAACTGTTCGATACATACACGCATAACATTCCCGTGCCGGTTGTCCATGACAAGCATCCATATTATGCGAAGGCGACGCTTTGCTACTTCCCGCATTGCGAGCGAAGCCAGGGCGTTGACTACACGAGCACGGAGATCTCCATGACGTTTGGACGTCTGAATGGGGAGAAGATCCAGCCTATCGACAACAATACTCAAGACCTTGAGGGCTCTTTTACCTACGAGGAAGAGGCGAGAAAGTTCTTCCGCAAGTGGGACAACGTCAAGCACATTACGGAGAAAATCAATCCCAGGGGACGGGGAAAGAAGAGCTATGAGAATGGGTTGTGGGGCATCAGCCTGAAAACCAAGGAGCGACTTGACGAGAGCTTCGGCGAAAATATGCGCTTCGGGCTCGTTGTAACGCTGTATGCAATTGACGGCGTGAACCGCATTGATGATTTCATCCAACGGTGCTCTTTCCGTGCTTGGATCGTCAACAAGGTCAACGTCGAGACGCAACTGGATATCTTTAATGCCGCAGAACAGGAGATCGAATTTAAGTGACAAGGACTGAATTTTGCAGTGGATTCGGACAGAGGAAAGCAGTTAAAAACATAGAGGGCGGCTGGTAATCGGCCTTAGGTGCCGAAGGGATTGCAAAGAGACCCTATTCCCAGTAAAGCGCGATGAGATGACGAGGAAGTTCGAAGAGCATGGAGTCAATCAGCAAGTTTCTAGCGATACTGAGGATTCGAGGTTTTATAGTGAATTGGATGAAATCCTATTCTACCTGGGATTTCATCCAATTCGAAACCTTCTTAGGCTCACTCCCACTCGATAACACGAAAGTGCTCTGCTATTTCGATTTCGCCATCGGTTTGTCCGTGGTTGCTTCTCGCTATCGGCTGTATCCTATTAGCTCCTTCAAGCGAAAACTCATATCAAATCAGCCGCTCCGCGCTTCTCTGAACCGTTAGTTTTCGATCCGAGTTTTGCAGCAAGACGGACTTGCCATATGACCTGCTGGAATCCATCATTCCAAGTTAAGTCAGGCTCTCATGCTGAACAGGGAATTTCCCGAAGGGGCATTCACTCCAGGATTCGCTAATCAACGTTGGCGGCTCGAGCGTCATTCTGGCTGAAACTCAAAAGATGCTTTTCAGCAGTTCGGAGGGACGTTTTCAATTGCTCCCGGTCAAACTCGCAATGCGTTCGGGAGAGGCTGGGCCTCAGCTCGCAATGAGCTTTCAGCCCCTCTCCGACTCTAAGGCAAAGAGTAATCTTCCATTCAAATGAAGCGGTTCTTACCGAGGATCATTATCCTTATCGAATCCTCCGAGGGCTGCCGCGAGGCGGTTCCCCATCATCCTCCCTACCACCGTTCGAGAAAGGCGAGCGTTCTTTTAAACGCGTTAGCGCGGCTTGCCGCGCACTCTTGCGGATGTTCGCGCTCCATGCGAAAGAGCCTGAGCGCGCCCGTTTCCAGGGGCACCATGATGTGGCTTGCGCGCTCGTAGGTCAAGCGCTCCACCTCCCAGGGGTGGCCGTGCGCGCGCAGGCGCTTCTCGATGCGGCGGGCTGCTTCGTCGCTTGGCCACATGGTGTCGTACTCGGGGCTTATCAACAGCACGGGGCCGCCGATGCGCTCGACTTCGATGGCCGAGTCCTCTGTCGCGCGCTCGAGCATGCGCTCGTAGAGGAAGCGCATGTCCAGCTGGCGCTCGACGAGCAGGCGGCGGACGATGTCCGCGTACGGTATGCGCGTCCCGCCGGGCGCGCAGGCAAGCGGCTTGCCGCGCCAGGTCCAGCTCGAGCGCTCCGACACTCCTTTCGACACGAGTCCGCCGTTGCCAGTGATGCCGGGCATGACGTGGTCGAGCGGCGAGAGGGCGACCACGCAAGAGATCGCTGGGACGAGGGATGCGGCGAGCAGCGCCAGCTCGCCGCCCTTGGAGATGCCGTAGACTCCGACCTTTCCGAAGCCGCGCGACTGGAGGTGCGCCGCCGCCCGCGCGACCGCCTCGACGGGAACCTCCACGAGCTCGCCCGGCAGGCCGGGCGCGTTCCAGTAGCAGACCCCGAGTGCAGCAAGTCCCTCTTCGGCGAAGCGCGCTCCCAGGTTGCGCGGGATGTTCTCATTGCCCTCGCTCCCGCCCAGCACGATGAGCGCCTTGCCGGCGAACCACGCAGCGCCTCCCGCGCCGCTTACCGGCTCGTGGAAGAAGCCGCAGAACCCGTCGTGTTCGACCGTGAAGTGCTCCATGTCCGTCGCTGCCTTCGGCTACGCCAGCGCGAACGCGAACAGCGCGGCGAACATAACGAGTGAGCCGACGAGACCGATTGCAAAGAATGGGATTGCGTGATCCATAAATCCTCCTTGGACGTAAAAGTTAGCTTATTCTAACATGTGTGGTTACTGACGATGCGGGAATTGCACCTGACAAATGGTCTGAAGATTTGTCAGGTGCACGCTTACCCTTTGAAGAGCAGAAAGGCACGACAGTGAAGGCTCTCAAGATTTCACTCGACTTCCTAGCTGGTTCGTTATGGAGAGACGAGTTCATCAACGGCAAGGCCCAGACTGGCATTCCCACGATCGACAATGACGAGGCTTTGCAAGCTTTCAATGACCAAATTTGCGAATTGTACTCGTCATGCTACGAGTTCGACTTGTACGACCAGCCTTGCTGGTTCAATGAGGAGAAAGAGAAGGCCGATAAGCCCCGCATGCTCGAACTCCTGGGTAAGCTCAACGCCCGCATCGCAGAGTTGACTTTGTCGTGGACGACTAGGAAACACCCCGTGTCGAAGCGCTGTAGCCAGCGAAACAATCAAACGTCTCCAAGGCCCGTGTCCTACTCAGAACGCGGGCCTTCTCATCACTCATCCGTCAGATCTGACAAATGCTCTGACGATTTGTCATATGATGCCAGGCGCGATTGTCAAGCTCCTTGGGCGCGCACGACGCGCTTCGCCTTCGCCGACCTTTTGACCTGCTCATGGTAGAAGAAGTTCACCATCGCGGGCGGCGTATCGAAGGGGAGCTGCAAGGTATCGTCATCGCGGACATAGCCGTTGGGCAGTATTCTCTCCGAGGCAAACCCCGAGCTGGCGGATGGCAGCCACGTGACGCTGAGGGTGACCTCCTCCAGCGGCTGGACGGAGGACGCCGGCGCGCTCGCGCTGAGACCTTCCGCAGGAGACCTCTGGCTTCCCGAGGGACCGCACCTGCTAAGCTGTCTGTCGGGGAAACGGTCCGGCGCATCGCGATTGTGGACGACGAGGGCGTAGTATCGAGCGACGGTCGAGCGGAGGCGACGGTCTCCTTCACCCAGGCGATAGTCCTCGAGTTCGAATCCGGGTTCCTGGCGCTCGACAAGGGGGACTGGACGGGCGACTACGTGCACGTCAGGCGGGGCGGCGACCCAGACATCCTCCTGACGGACTGCTCCGCCCCCTGGATCGAGGGAGACGGCTGGTCTGACGCGTGCCGGCGCAGGACGACCTGGCTTTGAGGATTCGCCGTTTCCCCGCAGCCCTGCGGCTAATCACAGAGCTGAGGTTAGCCGTTTCCCTCCGTGTGTACGAGGGGCTATTCCGACGACGAACAGGCGGGACGGAGGACAGACCTCGGGCGCGTTCCGAGCCCGAGGTCATGGCGCGAAGCACTTGCTACCGCCTAGGGACGCTTGGCGACGAATCCCGGTGACGGCCTTCTTTCGTATGAACTATAAACGATTCGGAAAGCCCGCACGGGATGCGGGCGCGCAGGTTGGGAGGCCATCTGGAATAAGTCGAGTTTAGGACACAACAGCCAAGCAGAGAGCCCCCAATTGGCCCGTAAAGCAAGCGGGCCGGCTCGAACGGATCCGGCCCTGCGGAGCATGCCGTTTAGGCTCACTCCCACTCGATTGTCGATATTTGGGATTGAGTGGACTCAACCCGCGCTCTGACCTGCGCTTACATTTACTCCCGACAGCACGGAATCGTCCCAAAACCGGAACTCACCCGGAACTCACCGCTGAGTTCCGCTTTAGCACGCGCAAGTGCTGGAATGGCAACAGGTCACTGGGGAGTAAACCCCTGAACTGCGAAAACGTAAAACGATTGAGCGCAACTGAGTTCATGCAAGGATCGACGTCCCCGAGCACTCCCCGTGTTTTACTGGGGGAGCAAACCATCTGAGCTGGTAAAACGGTCTTCTGAGTTATGCGACTGAGTTCACGTTGAGCAGTTCCGAAACGAAGCGGGGCAGGAGAGAATGGAACACCCGCCGTCTTCTTTTCCACATTCAGATCATTGCTGAAAGAAGAGAGCACGAAACTGAGATTTATAATTCATCTGACTGATCGCCATTCCTCTATAGAAAGGCATGTTATGTGACCTGTTCGAAAGACACCCTCTATGGCGCAGGGCACATTATAGGCCGTATGATGGTAATGAAAACCACACTTTTCCTGAACGCGCTTTGACTTTTCATTTCCATCAAAGTACCCACACCATATTCTATTAAGTCTCAGGTTTTCAAAACCATATCGCATTAACTCCCTGGCTGCTTCGGGCATCAGCCCTTGCCCCCAATATGGGACCCCGATCCAGTAGCCGATTTCCCCTTCTGAATCAGGAAGGCCAATACTGCTGGCTTTTCCGATCATAAGCCCGATGCTGCCAATGGGCTGATCGGACTCTTTTAATACGACAGCGTAGGTTTCCGGTGCTGACAGAACACTCCGGATTATTTCACGGCTATCCTCTACGCTTGTATGAATTGCCCACCCTGCAATTGGTCCCACATCGGGATGGCTCGCATATTTATATAAGGTCTCCGCATCGCTTTCTACCCACGGTCGGAGAATCAATCTCTTCGTTTCAAGTATCATCTTATTCCTCGCAAAAATTTGAATTTGTACGACCTGGTTGACAGCGTCTTAGCAGGCGTTTCTTGCCAAGTGTCGAATGGGCTATCTGCCCGATCGAACCCAACGCCTGGCAGCAAGAAAGCCCGTGGACCACCGCCGACCGGGTCGCCGTACTCGTGCGACATGGCGTCGAGGTTGACGACCCGCTGTTTTCCGTACTTGCGGGCGCCCGCACACGAGTCCATCTTACCGTACGTGATGGCCTTGCGCGGTATGGACTCGCTAAGGCCCCAGGGCTCGCTGACGTCCGAGGACGACATGAGGCCGTCGAAGGGCGTTGCCGCCTCCACTCCGATGCCCCACAGCTCGTCGCAGGCAAGGTCCAGCTCGTCGTTCCAGACGATGCCGCATCCGCCCTGATTCACACCTCCACGTTGCCCAATAGCACCTCGTCCTCCAGCGCTGCGAAAGCTGGGACGCGCCGTAGATCTTCGCGGCGCCGTTGTTGGCGAGCTGTGCGCTCAAACCCAGATCGGGCAAGGTGGAGACTTCCTTCGCCTTGTGAAACTTCGCGCAAGACCCTCTTAGCGCTCTGCAAGTGTTGGAACTTAAAGTTATCCCTATTTGCGGCAGCATCACGGTGACGTGATGCTGCCGAGAGGACGCAGCGCGTAAAGAAAAGCTCCCCGCCTTGTAGGCGGGGAGCCGATTCCAAAAGATGAGACTAGATGCTACTACTTACCGCTAGATGCTAGAAGAATGCACGAGCTGGGCTACTCCCATTCGATTGTCTATATTTAAGCGTCCGTGCATTCAGCACGTGCTTTGACCTGCACATAGGTTTGCTCTCGGCAACATGAAACCATCCCAAGACCGGAACTCACCTGAAACTTAACACTGAGTTCCACTTCGGCACGCGATGGTGTTGGAACGGTAATAGGTTACTGGGGAGTAAATCCTTGGCCCACGAAAACGCGGTTCAATAGCACGCAATTGATTATATGGAGGGGAACGATGTTGACAGGGCAGGGCGCGACCCGGCACAAGAGTGACAATTCTCGAGCGAAGAGTGGCAGCGTTGAACTGGGAAAACGGTGTTTTGGTCATCAAAGTGACTACATGCAGCCATGCACGCGGGAGTCTTGCTGCCGCATCTTTCGGATCTTCTGTCGCTTCAGCGCTCTTGGCGGCTTCGGTGATTTGGCCTTCGAGCTCAGCGATTCGGGAATCCCGCTCAGTTCTATGAGGCTGTTGAAAAGAAAGGAACGAACCAATGAAGCTTGCTACGGAAGTAAAACATATGCGCTGGGTTCGAATGATTCGTAACAGAGGTGATAGAGATAGAAACTTCTTACTATAAACATGAGATAGAAGTACGTTTTGCCGAAGGGCTGCTTTCGTCGTCAAACGACTGGCAGTGGTTCATTGAATATACTGAAGAGGCTTTCGAGCCCTTTTTAAACCTTGAGAGCATGAGCGACTACCCTGCGTGTTATTCGTCGGTTCAGTCTGCATATGTTCATTTGGCTCGCATGGTCGATCAAGTCGGGGACGTAAAACCTGAATTCAACACGGCTTGGCTAAAACGTGTCTACGAATGTGTTCTTGTACGGTCTGGCCTGATGAAGCCCGAGGATTGCATTAAAGGGGATGGGTTCTTCTATATCCTGTGCATAGCATCATTTGGAACTTACTTGATAAACTGCGTTAGCGAATCAGGCTACCTCTACAACGCGCAATTGCTCGTCTATTCCAATCTGCATCAGCTTCACGACTTTGAGCCCCTGGGAGATGACAGAAGTCGGATCGTCACCCTCTCTAAACGGATAGATGTGCCTGGTTTCTCAAATGTGATTGATACATCGAGCGCAAATTTCGATTCTGCTTTGATTCCAGTTGATAAGACATATGTCTCTAATATGCTGGACGAACATTTCGATGCCGACTTTCTTTCCTTCAAAAACGTGAAAAAGAGGTCTTTTCAGACATGGCAAGAGGCTTTGCTTTGCGATGCTCTTGAGGTTTCATTTATCAATGGCAATATCGAGCCTGTTGTGAGATACGGCAATGGCGTAGAGGTTCCCGATACTACGGCATGGTCAGAAAAGATGCTGTCTCTGGCTAGGGAAGTGTTTTCTGACGCGAGGGCCGTATGCGTAATCGAGGCGCTTGAATTCGGCAAGCACGACATTGCTCCATCAGAGAAAAGCCAAGAGATTCTCGTTGAACTAAGTATTGAGCACGCAGAGTCCTGTGCTAGCGTAGACAAGCCAGTGTGGAGTCTCTCATGCACATCGTTCAATATTCTTGAGCGGCTGATTTCTGAGAAGAAGCTCGACAAGGATATCAAGAGCAGATTCAACAGACGCCTTAGCGAGCTTTTATCGGGAAAGAGCGATTATCAAGAGATTTGCTATATGAGAGAGAGCATTCTCTTCTGTGCTCGAAGGAGCAACAGAAAATATTCGCTGCTAAAACAGCCAGCTTTACAAAGGATTCCCTAGCATCTGTCCAATCAGCTTTTGATTTGGTGTCCGTTTTCAAGAATTCAACCTGCGCGAGGAACTGCGATTCAGATGACGTGGACACTATTCTTAATCTCTTTTCTGAATACTCCAAGAATATCGACGTTACTATCGCCGAACTCTTTTATTGGGCAATGATGTTCTTCATAGACATGCAGGACAATCCCCGAATAGACAACAAGCTAGTGCGTCGGGTTCTCATCAGCCTTAGGAACGCTTGGCAGGATAGATACTATGCCACGGTGGTTTCAAACATGCAGGTGTTTACGCATGAGGGTACGGTAGGCAAGAGCGAAGTCGACGCTATCAACAAAGTATTTCTCGATACTCCGAATGCGATTGCCAGCTTGATTCTTCCTTCCGATACTGCAATCGCAGATACCCTGGAATCAATGTCTGAGCATGTCATAACTCTTGTTTTCAATAAGACCACAATATCGGAATACTATCCTGACCATATTCATGTGACATATCCGCAGGATGGACGTTCTATCGATGCCATGATCACCTCTGAAATCCAGAGGGTTTACGACAATAACGGTCATCGATTCCTAAATGCGATGAGCCATCAGAATATGATTGATGGTTACTACGAATGGATTGGTCAGACAATCATCTTTACTTCTTCGCTCATAGACATCAGACCAGCGTATGAGTGGATTTTAGAAAACGCCCCGAGACAGTACAGTCTTATGCCGTTTCCTGAAAATCAGCCAAAACTAGGCGATTTGACGCAACTGTTCCCATTGCTGGAGAACACAATCAGAAAGCTTGGTGAGATTTTCGACATCGTTCCCTTTCAGGCGAAAAAAGAATCATTTATTCGGCTGAAGGATGCGCCCAGCATCCTTTCCGACTTGATAGGAGAAGTGCGCGAACTTACCGGCACCATCCAAGGATGCAACGAGTTCCTGTTCGTCTACTACGTCATGTATTCTGAGAATGGCTTCAACATCAGAAACGATTGTATTCATGGCCGCCAGTACCAAGATAAGGGCGGAGTTGCAAGTGGTTTCAAGCTTGCTGTGATCTGCACCTATATGATGATGAAGCATCTCGTCGATATTGAAACCACCTCTAATGAGGATGCTTTATCAGATTCAATTGACCCGGGAAACCAACCATAGAATTCATTGGGAACATCCCTCCGCAGACGACCATTTATTCCCATTCTATGATTGCAAAACAGAGGTACTTGGACTCAATGATTAACTTGACTAGCGGATTTATTTATTTTCCAGTATGCGAAATCATCTCAAAACTAGTACTCAACCGGAACTCAGGACTGAGTTCAACTCTAGCACTCGATGTGGAAAATAAGCACAACCTAATGAAAGGTAAACCTTACCTGTGAATATGCCGGATTGCGACACACGACTGAGTTTCACAATTAGCCTTCTATGAAGGGGCTTACGATTTTGATGCGAGTAAACCGGCAAGTAATTACGCCTATCGTTTATCGAGCTATCGTTTATGCAGATAAACCTGGATTCGTTCGATAACTCTATAGTTCAACTTACTGTCAAATCAAACGCAGTTCTTCAAAAACGGATTAACCAGATCCATCCACTCTAAAGGCAGATAAGCAGATAGATATCCGTGGTTGTACCCTTTTGCTTCATAGAGGGTGCAATCAGGATGCATTTTTTGAAATAACCTAGCTGATTCCTTGACGCAACTCATTTCTTTTTCACCATAAATATATAAAGCCTGTGCTTTGCTTTCTGCAATAGCGTCTTTGAGTCTATACTCTCCCATATATGTTCGATACATCGTCACTAGTGTTTTGATAGGAAGCTTTGGCATATCTTCCATATAGTAGTTTTTTATTTCTGCAGGATAAGCCATGTTGGGATACATTTTCTTCATTAGGCTTAATTGAATCCTGCTAGCCGATCTGCTAAACATAAGCTTCCCAAATAGCGTTACAGTGATTGCACTGATTCGTGCCAGTTTGGGCTGAGGGATACAAATACTTCCATCAATTATTGCTTTCTGCGCTATATCGCTATCCAACGATAATAATTCGATAGCAATTTGACCACCCAGGGAAACGCCGCCTACAGCAAACAATTTCCCATCGCAATTGCTTTTTATATAGTCCATAATCTGCTGTGCGGAATTCTCAGTTGAAATATAATCTTTTTGATATTCTTCTCCATGGCCATCAAGCGTTGGCAAGATTACATGGTATTTATCTGATAGCATACGGGCTTGCCGAAGGTAGTTCCACCATGAATTACCTCCACCGTGTATCAACAGTATATGTGGGAAATTTTTATCGCCGAATTCATGAAATATCATATTTCAGCACCCTCACAAATTTGAATTTGTCAGACAAACAGAATAGTAATAGATAGCGGTAGATGGAGCGCTCTGTAAATGTCTAGTTCAGAAGCCTTTTCATTCCCACTCGATTGTCACAAAAACCAAGAGCGTAAACTCAACGGATGGTCTGACCAGCTATTATATTTATTTTTTGGTTCGCGAAACCGTCCCAAAACCGGAACTCACCCGGGACTCAGCACTGAGTTCCACTTTAGCACGCGATAGCGAGAATGAACGCAGGGTCGCTAGGGGCAAATGGCCTGGACTGCGAGATCGCGTCCCAAAAGTTGGTGTAACGGCCGTTTCGCTAGCGGGATGATTTCGTGAAGGAAACGGCCATCGCCTAGAATCGTCAATTGTCGAGATTGATGGATTCACAAGAAAGGCGATGACCGCAATGGAAAGTTTAGAGCAGATGGGCGCCGTCGCGCCCGGGATTCCGAGATTCGACGACGGGATGGTCAACCTGCGGGAGCTAATAAGGTTGATGGCCGAGGCGCTCGTCAACGAGATCATGGGCGCGCAGGCCGACGAAGCGTGCGCGGAGGGCAACCAGCGCAACGGCTACCGCGAGCGGACGCTCGTGACGAGCGTCGGGCCGATAACCCTGCGGATACCGAAGCTCCGCGTGGGCAGCTACTTCCCCGAGGACCTGCTCGTGCGCTACTCCCGCGTCGACCGGGCCGTGATCGCGGCCGTCTCCGAGATGGTCACGAACGGCGTGAGCACGCGCAAGGTCGAGAAGGCGGCGCACGCGATGGGCATCGGCCGCATGAGCGCCAGCCAGGTCTCGAGGATCTGCGAGTCGCTCGACGCCGTCGTGGAGGACCTGCAGACCCGCGTTTTCGGGGAGCTGCGGTTCCCGTACCTATGGCTCGACGCGACCTACCTCAAGTGCCGCGACGCCGGGCATGCGAGCCCGACCGCGCTCGTCACCGCGACCGCCTGCGGCGACGACGGCTACCGCCGCCTCGTCGGCCTGGACGCCATCGACACCGAGTCGTACCTAGGGTGGAGGGGCTTCCTGCAATCGCTTCGCTCCCGCGGCGTCGACGGCGTCGTGTGCGTCACGAGCGACGCCCACGAAGGGCTCAGGAAGGCGATAGAGGAGGTCTTCCTCGGCGCCGCCTGGCTGCGCTGCATCGTTCACTTGGAGAGAAACGCGACGCCATGCGCGAAGAGCCAGCGCCACAAGGCCGCCATAGGCTCCATACTGCACGCCGTCTTCGCCGAGAAGGACCCCGCGCTCGTGCGCGAGCTGTACCACCTGGCCTGCGAGAAGATCGCCGGTTTCAACGCGAAGGCCGCCGAGCTCCTGGAAGAGGCGGAGGCCGACGCGCTCGCGTACCTCGACTTCCCCCACGGGCACCACCGCCGCCTTCGCGCCAACAACGTGCAGGAGCGCGTGAACCGCGAGGTCAAGCGCCGCAGCCGCATCGTCCAGGTCTTCCCGTCGAGGAAATCGCTCATCAGGATGCTCGGCGCCGTGCTCTCCGAGAAGGACGAGGACTGGTCGACGCGCAGGCGGTTCACGGCAACGTCCATATCTGAGGCGTACGAGGAACCGGAACGCAGGAAACCGGCGCCCAAGCCCACCTACAAGGGCACGGCGGCCGAGCATGCGGCCAGGATAATCGCGCTGGTCCTGTCGGGCAACGTTGACTCTATCGGGAAGGCGGCATAACATGGCACGACAGTAACCGGGCTCTCGGTTCTAGGTGATAGCTCGATTCGCTCGGGCGGGCTGAAGCCCGCGCCTCGCAAATCGAGTGGCTACACCAACATTCGGCACGCTACCGACTGCGAAAGCGTGGTCTTGTTGCACGTGGCCGATCTCTCTTTTGAATTGGCTTCTGCAAGGGTTCCATAATTTCCCAGAGAACAAACGATCAGGTCCGCGAAGGTGAAAATCGGCAAGCTTGGCTCAATCTCATCATCCAAATCGTCGAAAACCGTGCGTTCCGCGTCGATTTACTACTGACGTTGGAAAGTCCAATTTGATGGCATGATTTGCGCTCGTTTCGCGATTCGAGGTTTCAAGCCAGGTTGCTCGGCATCTCTTCAGCTGTGTGGCATCAGCGCGGGTAGGCTGCATAGCGTCTTCCATCAAGCCGGAGAAACATCACCTGCTAGCCCATTCTTCTCTGCATCAACGAAGGGGTCGACCCCGTATCCTATCACCTTCCATGCGCCCGGTTCCCAATCAGCAGCCGGAGCGGTTCCCTCCAGCCGAGAGAGGCGGATCACCGCGGTCCACGATCCGTCCGAAGTGCGGAGTCTTATCTTTGCGCTGGCGACCGCGGCGGCGGGCCTGATAATTTCCTCTATCTCGTACCCCTCGATCAGATGGGGAGAATAGAGCTCTCTCGCCTCGCCGGCCTGCGCGCCTGGCGTTCTGTTCGCGAAATTGGGGAAGAACGACCCCAGCATCCCGTAGTTCTTCGCCTTCCAAGCCTCGAGGAATCCCGTGCAGCCTCTGACGAGCTCTTCGTCTGGACCTGCAGGATGCCCGAGATCCACACGGTGCTTCTCCCAGTTCTCGAGCCTCCTGTCATTTTCGGCGTTGCGCCTCTGCATATCCGAGAGGCCCTTGAGTACTTGAACGATATTACGAGGGTCTTCGTCTTCAGTCTCTCGTTTCCTAACCTCGGCATCGACCCAGTCTCCGACGGCGAAGAGCATGCACCACGCTTTCGAGGCAACCACGTCGTTGTCATAGTCGGTGACCATCCCGTGCATGATTCCGTGACGGTAGACTTCGCAAACCGGTTCATCTATCCTCGCGCGGATTGATTTCGTGAAGGCCTTCTGGATGGACGGGAGCCCATCCCACACGGTCGCGATGCAGTCTCCCGCATGGAGCTCTTCTGACTCCCTCGCATGGAGGCCCTTCCTCCCTTCGGACCGGAAGGCGTCGTTCACGAATCCGTCCATCACGGTGACCGTCACGAGGACCGAGCTGTAGTAACGCCCCTGGAGGTAGTCTTGTTCGGCCTTCTCCAGGAGCGGTATGCGCGGGCGCATGTCGGGAAAGCGGTTCAGCCTGGTGATCATTCGATGCAGAACCTCTTCCTCCTTGAGGTATTCGATGAGCTCTCGCTCGGCTTCCCCGGGCGTGGGCTTGCTGACGACCGCGCGCATCCTTTCGAGGTTCAGCGTGTCTGAGAAGACCCAGTTCCTATCGCCCAGCAGACGGTAGAAGCCATCGACGAGCGAGACGAGGCCGTCGAGCTCTTCTCGGACTTCCCGCGCACTCTTCTGCGCCTCGTCGCTTCTGAGCAGCCTTCCGAGCCATTCGAGTCCCGACGCGCTGCGTTTTAGTTCCTTGATGGAGGGGAGGTCGTTGGCTGATTCGTGCTTGCCCGAGTTTTCGTGGTTTTCTCTTGTCATCAACGCCTCATCTCGAATCTGTTTTGCTGGTTCATGGCGCAAGTCAAAGTATGACGAATGCTTTTTGCCAAACCAGATAATCGAGCGGAAACGTCTCGGTTTCTGCCCTTCGCCGTTCTCTGGGCATCGTTTAGAATGATTCAATACCGAATTATAATTCAACAGCAAGAGGAATCGAGGGGTAGGGCATGCAGGTTCTCAAGGAAGAGGTGCGCGAGCGCATACTTGCCGCCGCCGTCCAGGTGTTCTACGAGAAGGACTTCCGCAGCGCAAAAATGCAGGACATCGCGAGGCTCGCCGACGTGTCGGCGAGCCTGCTGTACTCATATTTCGAAAACAAGGAGAAGCTATTCGAGGGCGTCGTTTCGTCCGTTCCCTTCGACTTCGACCGTATCGCGCGCGAGGAAGAATCTATCATTGCGGATACGCCCTCTGAGAGGTACCAGATTGCCGCCGAGGAACCCCTGCTCAACATGCTGGCCCATCACAAGTTGCTGGTTATCCTAATTGACAAGAGCCAGGGTACCGCCTACGAGCATGCGAAGGACGATTTCGTCGAGAGCATCGAGCGGCATATCCGATACATGATGAATGAGCGTGCAGTTCTGCGCTACCCGAACTTGCTCGCCCACGTGCTCGCAAGCAATTTCGTGGAGAGCCTGATGGAGGTAGCCCGCCACTACAGCAGCGAGAATGAAGCTCGTGAGATGCTTGCGCTCATCGCCCAGTGCTATTACGAAGGGGTGAACTCCCTGTGATGGGTGCCCTCCGGATCGCCTCGAGTTCTCCGATTTCCAATATTGAATTATAATTCGATAATGATATAGTTAGCTGACGCGAACTAGGCCTTAGGACTGTGTTCGCTTTCAATATCGAATTTTTATTTAGTATTGAAGGAGGAATCCTTTTTGAAAGACAAGAAGGAGCTGATCAGAGAGATGACGGCGAAGAGCAGGCTCTCGAACGCCATGTTCCTGACTAGAGCGGTTCTCGGGCTCGCTCCCACAGTCCTTGTGATCTACCTCGTTCACCTGTTTATGGAAAACGCTCTCTCGCTCCGACTAATCGCCTGGACTGCGATAGCGATGACAGTGTGCGTGGCGGGGAAGGCGGTGTGCATGTACGTCGCAACTTGGAAGGCGCATCGGGTGGCGTACTCGTGCCTGACGGACATACGCCTGCGCATCGTGCGCCATCTGAAAAAGCTCCCTCTCGGCTTCTTTCAGATCAGGAGGCCGGGAGACCTCGCGAACGTCATGCGCAACGACGTGGAGCAGGTGGAGGTGTACCTTGCCCACGGGCTGCCCGAATCGGCCTCGGCCACCCTGTTTCCCGCCGCCGCGTTCGTCCTCATGCTCGCAGTGGACTGGCGGCTTGCCCTGTGCATGATGGCGGGCCTGCCTCTCATGTGGCTCGTGAAGAAGGCGGCGGCCCCCGCTTGGGCTAAGGGCTTCGAAGTAGTGGCCCAGTACGCATCCCGCATGCAGGACAGCCTCATGGAATACGTTGCTAACATAGCGGTCGTCAAGGCATTCGGAAAGGAGGAGCGCAAGACGGACGAGACGATCGGGGCGGCACGCGATTACGTGAGCTGGGCGACGAGCTCGATGAACGGCGTCTCTGTCCCCATGGCGCTCATCGCCCTGTTCATGGAGTCCGGGACGGTGCTCGTGCTGATCGCGGGAACATGGCTCCTCTCCACAGGCAGCATATCCATCGAACGCCTCATCTTGTCCATGGTGCTCTCCGCGGCCTTCACCTCCTCGGTAGCCAAGACGGCGACCCTGCAGCACTATCGTTTCATGTTCGACCAGGCGATGACGGGCATCGAGTCAGTGCTGGGCGTTGAGGCCGCAGACCCCATCAAGGACTCCGGGGAGCCTCGCATGGGAGACATCGAGCTGAACGGAGTCTCGTTCTCCTACCCAAAGAGCGATGGGTGCGGCAGCGAGAGGAAGCAGGCCCTCGACTCGATCGACCTCGTGTTCCGCAAGGGAAGCACCAACGCGCTCGTAGGCTCCTCGGGATGCGGGAAGAGCACGCTCGCGAGCCTGATCATGGGATTTTGGCAACCTGACAGCGGACACATCACGGTGGGCGGGCGGAACCTGTCTCGCCTCTCCGAAAGGCAGGTGTCGGGCCTCTTCTCCATAGTCCAGCAGGACGTGTTCCTCTTCAATCAGAGCATCGAGGAGAACATCCTCATCGGCCGGCCGGAAGCAACGCATGAAGAGGTCGTAGAGGCGGCCCAAAGGGCGCGTATCCACGACTTCATCTCCGGGCTCCCGCAAGGCTACGCGACGGTCGCCGGCGAGGGAGGCGTCCAGCTCTCGGGCGGCGAGCGCCAGCGCATCTCGATCGCCCGGGTAATGCTGAAAGACGCCCCCGTCGTCATCCTCGACGAGGCGACGGCCGCAATCGATGCCGAGAACGAGGCCCTCATACAGGAGGCGATAGACGACCTGTCCCGCGACAAGACCGTCGTGAGCATAGCCCACCACCTGAACGCCGTTCGAGGAGCGGAGCAGATCGTGGTGATGAGGGAAGGCCGTGTCGCCGGGTCTGGAACCCACGAAGAGCTCATGCGCACCTGCCCCCTCTATCAGGAGATGGTCGCCAAGCAAAAGCAGGTGGACAACTGGGATATCAGGGAGGTCGCGCCATGGTGAGGGAGATTCTGGGACGGATGACCCCCGCTGGCCGGCGCATGATGTCCATAAGCATCGCCGCGTTCTCGATCTATGCACTATCCAGCGTGGCGATGGCCTTTGTCGTCCTCGCATCCATCCATTCGATCCTGGCTGGACCGGTCGACCTCGCTCCCTACTGGGTGGCGCTTGTCTGCCTTCTCCTCGTCAAGGGAGCGAGCGGCATCGTTGCTGACAAGCAGAAGCACTGCGCGGGTTTCGACCTCGTGCTGGAGATCAGGATCGCCATCATCAGACGGCTGAAGTCGCTCTCCCTCGGCTTCTACACGGGGGAGCGCCTAGGCGAGATCGGCGATATTGTCCACAAGGACATTGACAACATGGAGATGGTGGTGGGACACCTCTGGACGAGGATGGCAGCCGATTTCATCGTCGCGGCGATTCTGCTCACGACTGCAATCCTCGTCGATTGGCGTATGGCGCTGCTCACGGTATCGACCCTGCCCGCTGCGCTTGCACTCCTTGCAGCAGGGCTGAGGAAGGCCCAGGACCTCGAGGGCAGATGCGGGGACGACGCAGCAGACATGACAAGCCTGCTCGTCGAGTACGTGAAGGGCGTCCCGCTGCTGAAGGCCTTCGCCGAAAGCGAGGCCCTCGACCACAGGCTCGAGGCGACGGTGGCGAACTTCGGCGAGAGCAGCAAGGCGGCATCGCGGAACAGGGCGCTGGTCCTGTCCGCCTACAGCTTCGTGGCGGACCTCGCTTTCGTGGTCATGGCGACGGGCGGCGCCCTGCTCGTGCAGAGCGGCTCCCTGCCCCTGTTCGTCTATATCGGCTTCATCGTCGCGAGCGTGGAGTTCTACAAGCCGTTCTTCGCCATGGAGTCGCATTGGATGAACTATCTCAAGGTGAGGGATAGCTTTCGCAGGATAGAGAAGATCATCTGCGCGTCCTCCGTCCCCGAGCCCGATGAGCCGTGCGTGCCATCGTCGCACTCGATCGAATTCGACCAGGTGCGCTTCTCCTACGGTAGGGACTCTTTCGAGCTGTCCGAGGCGACGTTCGCGGTCCCCGAGCGTACCATGACGGCGCTGGTGGGCGAATCCGGATCGGGCAAGAGCACACTGACCAATCTCCTGCTGAGATTCTGGGACGTAGATAAGGGAAGCGTGAGCGTCGGCGGTGTGGACGTGAGGGACATCCCCTACGACGACCTCCTGGCCTCCATCAGCGTCGTCATGCAGGACGTGCGCCTGTTCGCTGACACCATCGAGGGGAACATCCGCATCGGCAGGGCGGATGCGACGCATGGGGAAGTGGTGGAGGCGGCCAAGAAGGCGTGCATCCACGAGTTCGTGATGTCGCTCCCGCAGGGCTATGCGACGCCCATCGGGGAGAACGGCGTGGGCCTCTCGGGCGGCCAGAAGCAGAGGCTGTCCGTCGCGCGGGCGTTCCTGAAGGACGCCCCCATCCTCGTGCTCGACGAGATGACGAGCAACGTGGACCCGGTCAACGAGGTGCTCATGCAAAGGGCCGTCTCTGCGCTCGCGCAGAACCGGACGGTGCTCGTGGTGGCGCACCATCTGAGCACCATTCGCTCTGCCGACCAGATAATCGTGATGCAGCAGGGGAAGATCGTGCAGAAGGGCACCCACGAACAGCTCCTCGAGGAGGGCGCTGGCTACTATCGTACCCTCTGGGAGCAAGGGAGCAAAACGGAGGGTCGAGCATGAACTCCTCCGTGTCCATCGCTCTCGACAAGGTGACGTTCCAATACTCGGGAAGAGCCGACGCCGCAATCCAAGGCGTCGACCTGGATATTCATGAGGGCGAGTTCGTGCTCCTGACGGGAAGGAGCGGATGCGGGAAAACCACCGTCGCCCGCCTCATAAACGGGCTCGCTCCCCATTTCTACGAAGGGTCCCCGGAGGGAGCGATAAGAATCGGCGAGACGGACACGCGCGATCTCGACATCGGGGAAATCGGGAAGCTGGTCGGCTCGGTCTTCCAAGACCCTCGCAGCCAGTTCTTCATGACCGACACGACAAGTGAGGTGGCGTTCGGCTGCGTGAACGCGGGACTGCCGCGGGCCGAGGTTCTGGAGCGGGTCGAGGGCGCGTTTCGGCGCATGGGAATCCAGCATCTTCGGGACAGGAGCGTGTTCGGCCTCTCGAGCGGAGAAATGCAGATGGTGGCCATTGCCTCCTGCTATGCGATGGGGCCTTCCGTGTACGTCTTCGACGAGCCGTCCGCAAACCTCGATATGGAGGCCGTGGAAACTCTCAGGAGGGCGATGTCCGAGCTGAAGCGCGAGGGGAAGACCGTCATCGTTTTGGAGCACCGCCTCTTCTACCTGTCCAGCCTCATCGACCGCATGGTCGTCATCGAGGGCGGTGCCGTGTCCCGCGTATACGACGCGGCCAGCCTGCTGTCCCTCGACGACGCCTCGCTTGCCCGCATGGGCCTCAGGAGCTTGCGGCTGGAATCTGCGCTACAGACCATACCTGCCCATAACCAGCTCCCGCCAAAGCACGAAGGGACGACCTTCGAGGTGAAGGATCTCGTATTCTCGTACAGTTCTCGCCGCACGGCGGGAAGCTCGGAGGGAGCCCCGCGCGGCTCCTGCACCCTCGGCCCTCTGAGCTTCTCCGCGCAGCCCGGTGAGGTAATCGGGATCATAGGGGAAAACGGTGCGGGAAAGACGACCCTGTCGCGCTTGTGCTGCGGGCTTGAGAAAGAGAATCAGGGTACCGTGTCAGTCGCCGGCGAGGTCCTTTCGCCCAAGGGGCGGCTGGGGCGGGTTCGGCTGATCATGCAGGATCCCAACTGCCAGCTTTTCAGCGACAGCGTTCTGGGGGAGCTTTCAGTGGGCGGGCGGAGGGATACCGGGGCCTGCGAACGAGCTCTCAAGGAACTTGGGCTATGGGACATGAGGGGGGCGCACCCCGCAACGCTCTCACGGGGGCAGAAGCAACGCCTCACGATAGCATGCGCTCTCGTCGACGAGAGCGCCGTCTATTTCTTCGATGAGCCGACGAGCGGCCTGGACAGGGAGAACATGGAGAAAGTCGCCTCTGCAATCAAATCGCTCGCTCGATCCGAAAGCATCGTATTTACCGTCTCGCATGATTTCGAGTTCCTGCTCTCCACCTGCAATCGCATCCTCCATTTGAAAGATGGGCTCATCGTCGACGACTTCGCACTCGATGGCTCGACACGAGAGAGGCTCTTGAGATCACTTTGGAAAGGAGGCGCGCAATGGAGCGCCCATGCAGACGCCTAGATCCGCGGACAGCTCTGCTTACAACCTGCCTTTTTGGCATTGCGGCGATACTCTCCAGCCGGCCGGAAGCAGCTCATGCGGCATGCGCCATCGGGGCCCTATACGCGCTTGCAGCCGGAGCATGGCGCTCGTGCGTCGTTTTATCTGCCGCATACACCCTCATCGCAATCGCTATGACCCTCGTCGAAGGAACCGGCGGCACGACGCTCGTGATCGCCGTGGTCATGCTGAGCTACATGGCTCAGAAGTTCGTGGTGCTGGCCCTGCTGGGAATATCCTTGTCGAAATTCGCTTCGATGCAGAGCCTTATCGCCGCGCTGCAAGCCATGGGCACCCCGCAGGCGGTTCTCATCCCGTGCATGGTCATTCTGAGATTCTTCCCCACCATACGCAAAGACGCCTCATACCTCGTGGAGAGTCTGAAGACGCGGCGCGTGCTGGCAGGCAGGGGTTATGCCCTCGGCCGTCCCGCCGTCGTGTGCGAGCTTTTGGTGGTTCCCCTCCTCATGAGGAGCGTGAGGGTATCCGACGAGCTGGCGGCATCCGCGCTCGCCCGCGGTCTGGGCGGTCCTGCTCGGCCGACGGTGCTCAACCCCCTGTCCTTCGGGGCGAGGGACGCCGCTGCGGGCGTCTTGGCCCTCCTAGCGACCGGAATGCTTATGTGGCTCCAATTCGGACCGCGATGACAAAGCCGAGCAGGGATCGCCTGATCGGCAACGCACGATTGTCCTCAAACGAGACAAAAGAAAGGCATTATTATGAAAAAGGACAAAACTCCGGCCATAGGACCTCGTGATCTGGTGTCTATCGGAGTTTTCGGCGCGTTGTCGCTTCTCATCTTCTTCGTGGTGGGAGGCATCGCCGGACTTACCGTCGTTGGGACGGTCGCTAACATACCCATAGTCTGCTTCTTCACATCGATAGTCTACCTGCTCCTCGCCGCAAAGGTCAAAAAGCCTGGGACCTTCCTCATCATGGGAACCATAAACGTGCTGCCCGGCCTGATGGCGGCGAACGTCCTCGGTGTCTTAGGCAGCATAGCGGGATGGGCCGTTGCGGAGGCGGTCGCCACGCGCGTTGGGTACGCGAACAGGAGAGGGCTCGTCGCGGCCTACGTCACCGGCTGCACGTTGCAATCGGCGCTTTATACCCTTCCCATATACCTCTCCGCCACTCAATACCTCTCTGAGCGCCAGGAGATCCTGCGGCTCACCGACGAGACGATGGCGCAGTTCGTCGCATTGTTCTCGGGGCCCATGTACGCGGGGATGGTCGCTCTTACAATAGCGACGAGCCTGGCGGGCGCTCTCATATCCCTGAAGGTCATGAAAAAGCACTTCGGGAAGGCGGGGATCGTCTAGCAAGGATCCCTCGCAATCGAAAAATGCCGGGGTGTATATGTGCAGATGAAATAGCATGAAAGAAGCCCCCGAAATCGACGATTCCAGGGGCTTCCAAAATTTTTTGCTCATCCTCGTTCGCGGGCGGCTTGTACTTGACTTGCCAATAGATGGGACGGATGATAAACACCCAGCTCATAGGCCTTTTTACTCCCACTCGATGGTTAAAAACTGCCTCCAGTTTGTTCCAGTTTGTTGCAGTTTGTCTCAGTTTGTCCCATTTGCATCCAGTCTCAAAAATGGTCGCGAATCCATGGGGTCAAATTTGGGTCACGGATTTCGGGGCGGGGCAGGGCGGTTTCGTGGGCCACGGTGGGTCACGATTTGCTCCTGGATCAAACGGCGAACGCATTATGAAGCGAAAGTTTATCGCGCGAAGAATGGCTTACTGGATCAGTTAGAAGTCCATCTTGTTGAAATCAATGGAGTATCCCATCGATCTCAACTCTTTCAGGAGGCTGAATTCCCAATTATCTGTTCCGGTATATACGACGCCTTGAAGATCGGAGGGGATTTCGATTCCTTTATCTACGAGGATGGTGATGTTCTCTCGGCCCAACCGACCGATAAAGTATCCCGCTTCGAAGACGACATTCTGTCGTGCCCTGGGCTTTGCTGATTGTTCAACACGTGATTTTCCCTCATCGTCTGCGGTAAAGAGACATACGGCACCAGCGGCGCTTCCTTCTGTCTCTAATTTCTCAATGATTGTCTGACCGTGGTTTGATTGCTCGTTTAGAATTACCGCTTTCAAGCCCTGCCTTTCGATGATTCTTGCAACTCTCTCTCGAAGTTCTCCGTCATGACCATGAACAATGAATACTTTCGAAAAGTCACCTATGTTTGTTATCGATGCAGACTCCTCCTGGTCTGAAAATTCATCGAGGTATGTTTCAAGTACGGCCTTCGCCTTTCGCAGGCCGCTTGCGCAAGCTTCAACGAACGCTGAGTCAGGTGTGCTGGTAGTGAAGAGAGACAGAGAATAACTGATTTTATTGAAGCTCTTGAATTCGTAGCTGTCTTCGCCGAATCGCCTTATCAAAAGCCTATCGGCTTTCGTCTTCCATGCTTTGAAGTCAGGCGAGCTGGCGCTGGTATACTTATTGGACAACTGATCGGCTGTGTTGCATAACTGCTGCAAAGCTTCGAAATCGGTCATCAAGCCTTCTTTCCGTGATTAATACAAACTCTAATAACTTGTTATTCCAGCGAACAACCAAATCTCTTTATCGTTTCCTCGGTGCTTCTGTCGGAGATGGATTTGCCCATAGCAAGCTCAATCGCATCAAGCAAGGCAATAGCACGAGCTTTGAAATAAGCGTCGAAATCATCCACAATAAAGGCGTCCCATGCGATGAGGTTCGACTCGATTCGATTACGAAGCTCATCTTGTTCGATATCAGCCTTCTTGAGGATTTTCGCTGAATAGACGCTAGGAGCCGCACCTCCGATTTCTCTATTCGATTCAGGAAGTAGGGGCGTCTTATTAATGACAGAATTCCATTTCTGCCTGTCGTACCCCATCTTTTCGCAGTAACTCTGCGGAAAGATGTGATGGATATCAGGGGCCGTTTCCATGCTGTTCACGATATCGATGGATATACCACGCATGAAATCTAGACCCTTACCCTTATAGAGAAGAGCCATGATTCCCTTATATGCCGCCGATTGCCTCGACTGGAGTCCCAAAAGTCGGGTGGACTGGAAGTGGGCATTGTTCACGGTGCGCATCTCGGATTCAGCGCCTTCAATTTCAGCGACTACATCCTCGATGTCATAGCAGTAGCGAGTTTCGTTCGAGCCGCCATACATTTCACCGAAGATTCCGCACCAGAACCAGTGCGCAACAATTTTCTGACTCTTAGGGTCTTTGAACAGCTTGGAGCCCACGTAGCCTGCAATTGCAGCCAATGGAATGATCTGGGTTGTGTATGGAAGATCGCGCTTCCTAAATACGGACTGCGATAGCAAAAATTCGCGAGCAAGCTCATAGCCCTCGATGACGACTTCCTTGTTTGCCTGATAATCCTCGAATCGCAGGTCCAGCACGTCTTTCTTTTTGCAGCTGACGGCTCCACTCAAACCATCGCGTTTGCGCTTGTAGTTCGTGAACAGTGTCACTGTGGTCAGGAACGCGGTTTCGTCCACGCTTTCCGTAACGTCGGTGCGAATGTCCTTGTCGAGCGCATGGATTCGGCGCTTGTTGGCTTCCCAATCGCCCCGGAGGTCAAACTCGTATGTGGCAAAAGTGGCAGTAACGAGCTCGAATACGGTGAGGGATACGCCTCCGGTATTGACGTTCTCGAATACCTTGCAAACAGCCTCGCGCGGCGTGCTTTTGTCCATGGTTATTGCAGGAAGTCTATATGAGGTGATTGTCTCGATGACATCTTGCTGGAACTTGTTGAACTTGGCCATAGCATCCGGAGATGATTGATGGAAAGCCATGTATCCAAGAAGCCATTGCGTTGCAGCGCTGGAGTCAAAAAGGATGTTTGCAGGGTACATCTCATGTTCATATTCGAGTTCACGGGTAGATAAGTCGAGCTTGACGTCTCGATCGAAATTATCCTTAATTCTCCTGTCCTCGGGAACGGAAACAATGGCGTCATACCTATCAGCTTCCGGATCAAGGCAAGTGTTCATGTCCAGATAATAGAGACGCGAGATGGCGACGCGTTTGTCGTTGGTTGTAGCAACTGCATCCTTCCCGTACAGGGATCGATACATCGAAGTCAAACGCTGCTGACCGTCCATAACTAAATAACGAGGTGTTGCTTCTGAGGAAGGAGCTCCTTCGATGGTGCGATATTTGAATTTAACCTCCGAGCTGCCATATTCAAGCTGCATCAATGCGCCCATTGGATAACCTTGCGAAAGGCTTGCGAGCAAGCTTCTAATTCGATTATCGTCCCAGGTCCATTTGCGTTGGAAGTCGGGAAGCTGTGTCTCTCCCTTATGTATGCTGAACAGCAAATCGGAAAGATTCGTGTCATTTGATTTTGGTGCTGATATTGCCATTTTTGCCTCTGTGAGTCTTTTCGATACTTATTGGATAAGGAGACTATTCTGCTCTGAGTAGACGCCTTTTCTGGGGTGTTTTCCAAACTCGTCGACAGGATTGCACATTTCGGGTGCTAGTCCAAGTCGATTAACAAGGATCTCGGAATCAATGCGGTCCAAAACAACCTCTATGTTCGAGTTGGAGCGTATCGCGCCATCGATGAAATGCAAGTATTCCTCTATTGCCCCCTCTTCGAATTCCAGGGAAAACAAATCGGGGAGCATCATGCTTCCAACTTCCTTCGGGAGGATTTCCAGAGCACCGCCACTATAGCTTCGTCCGCATAGCTCAGTGAAAGCAAAGCCAATGCTGTTGTAGTACGCCAATAGCGCAATTTCATGATTGAAGCCATCGTTGAATTTCATTCTATGCATCGTGTCGGTGGAAACCGCGGAACATGCATTGAGAACAAACTTCGGATACAGGTTGTTACGCCTTAAGAAAAAAGCGTCGGGAACCCATACGGATGGGACGGAATACCAGCTGCCGCTTATCGGGCATTTATATTCTGCGTGCTCGCCATTCTCTTCACCTTCGTCAAGGTACGACTGCTGAACGGAGTTCAGCATGCCGGACTGATTGGGTTTAAGGACGAGTAGTCGAGACCTCTTTCCTGCAGCCCTGTTCTCTTTCCAGTCGTGCTCCTCGAATCTAATTCCCGATGCACGCGAACTTCTGCCAATTGGCGGCATGGTGTAACAATCCAGTTCATACTTGTCAGAGGTGTTGTCGTCGAGAGAGAAAAACTTGTTGTTTCCTGTCGTTATGCCCACGTTGATCAGGGCGACGTCCGAATAATGCACGAATCTCGAGTCTCGCTTAATTTCAGATAGAACTTTGGCATCTTCGGCGCCAATGAAATACTTCGTCCATTTTTCATGAACGCGCATTATTGGCTGAAATGGAATAGTGGAGATGTTACGTTTCGACAAAGTCTCGATGTCTTTTGACTCAATTTCACGGATTTTGCCGTCATCGGTTCCCTTTTTTCCGACAAACACGAGCACTTCTTGTTCAATTTCAGGAAAGACAAGCTCCTCGAATGGGAGCAAAGTGATGCTCGAAAAATGTGTTGATAAAAACAATCGTAGGTCTTGCGCGTACACAACTTGAATGACTTCGGCTGGAATAACAAAAGCCAGAGTTCCATCATTACGAAGCATATCGGTACAAGCGACTACAAATCCAACCCAAGCATTTACTAGCTTGTTTGCTTTCATGTTGTGCGAGGTCAATATCGAGGATAGGAGAGAGCGCGGGGCGCTTTCGAGATACTGATACCTAATGTACGGAGGATTGCCAATTATGAGATCAAACTGCGAAGACTCATTCTTCCTGTAAAAGTCGAAAGAATCTTCATTTAACACGGTCATGTTCTGGTGCTGAGAGTATCGATCTTCTTGGACATGCTCTGGATGATTTCGGCGTCCTTCAGCGCGGCCACTGGAAACAAAACACGGTCTCCGTCGGGTAGTGGCGGGCGTGCAGGAGTTAGCATCAGCAACCCGCCTCCTCGGTTGCCCCTTGTCTGCATGGTCGTCTACATAAAGGGGGGAATCAACCATGCAGATCAGCGTGTCGTCAACCCTAACTGTATATTACGATGGCCAATTTTGTGTTGGGTTGGCGGAGCGCGCCGAGGAAGGAAGGTACGGCGCCGCGCGGAAGAGGTGGAGGAGCGTTTCGGGCAACGAACGCTGAGGCGCAAACAGAAGCATCGCGGGCATTGATGCCGGCATTGACCCATATACAGCAGCATGTGCAGCTTCAATTGAAACTGCACATGCTACCTGGTACTATAAAATTAACCGAACGTATGTACGTTACTCCAACTCGATAGTTAAATGCTCTCTCTGGTTTGTTCCAGTTTGTCGCAGTTTGTATCAGTTTGTCCTATTAACACCCAGTCTCAAAAATTGCCGCGAATCCATGGGGCCAAATCTGGGTCACAGATTTCGGGGCGGGGCAGGGCGCTATCGTGGGTCGCGGCGGACGGGAGAGGCGCCTCGCGTGATTTCGGGTATTGGTAAACCTATGAGCTGTCCGTGGTTTGAGGAGTTGAAATACCGCCCAGTGCGAGGACCTGATGCTAAGGCTGGTGCAGGGCGATGCTCGGTCCCGCCCGCTACCCCAAGCGCTTCTTGCGAAGCTTCTTCAGGTAGTTCTTCTTGAAGTCGCGGTTGGTGCCGAAGAATATCCTCTCGGTTCCGCCGACCTCGTTCGCCTAGTACTTGATCGCGGCTAGCTCTATCTCGCAGATGAAGTCCGCTATCTGCTGGAGCCGGAAGTCCGCGGGGCTGCAGTCCCTGTAGGTGATCGCCTGCTTGTTCAGCGCATACTCGAAGGCGGCGTGGAGCGCGTCGGTGGCCATGCCCTGCCCGTCGTCGTAGTAGATCCTCACGATGTCGTAGGCCTGCAAGGTCTCCAGCTTGTCGAAGAGCAGGAGGATCAGGTCCTTCTTCATCTTGGAGAACAGGTCCTCGTCGCTCTCGAAGTGCGACTTGCGGTAAGAGAGCACCTCGTAAGAGAACGGGCATTTCCACGAGAACGAGCTGAAGCAGGTCAAGAGCCTGTTGCGCTCCTGCGCCGTCATGCCCTTGTAGTCCTCGTTCGCGCGCATAAGCGGGTTCATGTGCAGGGGGATGTCGCGCAGCCCGCGCTGAGCCAGGGTTCTCTCGTAGCGCCCGATGTGCTCGAAGACGTCTTTCGACTGATCGTGCAGGACGAGCGCCAGGAGGTAATACTTCGCATCGTCGCCGAGGTTGCCGGACTCGTCCACGAAAACCTAGAGCTCCCTCATGCGAAACCTCCCCAGATAAAGAAAATGCCGGGGGGATCCCCCGGCCCTTGATTGCCCCTCGTTTCCAAGTGACTGATTATTTTATATCAGCGGATGGTTACCGCGTCAAGGTTCTCGCACTAAGGCGCGGAATCGACATGGCGCTAATCCCCGATGGTCAGAACGGTAGCGACTACTCATGGTTTCGGTTAACGCCGGGGAGCTTCTCCCGGCGTTTGGGAGACGGCCGAAGCGGTTGTCGGCACCTGTCACCGCATTTAAATGCGTCTCCGCGAAAAGGAAAATGTGGGATCATAGGGTCGTCTCGGCATTTATCAATGTCTGAAAACCATATTGGCGAGCCGAAGGATCTCCTCTCGGTTTCATTGTGAGGCAATTAAATTACGCAATCGATATTCGGAGGTGTAGTCGCATGACCGCAACAGATGCGTTTTCGCTTGAAGTGGGACCGTACATCCCTGCCGACCACGCTGGATACGATTTGCTTCCTCGTTGCCGAAGGGACGGCGGGGAGGTTTTCTCTTATCCTGCCGAGCTCGACGTCATCGACGAGCTCCTCTCGAAACACGAGCAAGGGGAGGATGCCGAGCAGCGCGTCTCGCTCCTGATCCCTTATGGGGAGAGATCATACGCCTGTTACTTCGAAAAGCTATCTTCCTATATCGAGAAATGCCGCAAGCTGGATCCTGAGCTCTCCGAGCTAATCGGATGGTTGGCTGCGGCCGTGAGGAGGGCGAACGTCAAGGAGGATTGGTCGGTGGTCCGCTATACCGGGGACCAGTACGACGAGGACGAATCTGCCCAGGGCGGTGGGCTGACCAAAGGCCGCTGCTATTATTGGCCGTGTTCGAAAGAGCATCCTGTCTACGAAGGCGTGGTAGACGACGAAGAGTTCACCTCTTACCTGTACCCATGCGATCCTGACAGCTGGGAGATCGTCTCGGACCCCACAGGGATGGCCTCGCGCGCGTTGGCAGGGGAGGCAGACACAGTCAGCTCCTGGAAACTGGAGCTCGAGAGCGATCCCGACTCCATAGAGGCTTGGGCGAAGGGCGTCGGCGCCTCGGCAAAGCGCATCGGCAGACAGGCAGCTTTCGAGGACGACTTGGATGAAGGTTGGAGTGCATCCGAGACCGATCCTGTGGAGGTGCCTTGCCCGGGCTGCGGGAGGAGGTTTCTCCATGACGTGCACACCCTGGTCAACGCGCGGAAGAACCCAGAGCTCCGCGACCTTCTCATCGCCGGCCGGCTCTTCGAGTTCACCTGTCCGGAGTGCGGCTACACGGCGAGCCTTGCCGCCCCATGCCTCTATCTCGATCCGACCCATCGCAGCTCGATTTACCTCGTCGCCGACGAAGCGATGGCCAATGGAGTCGCGGGCATGTTCGACGACCTGAGCTCAGATGACACGCCCGCAGGCCGAAGCGTCAAGAGAATCGTCTTCGACCGCCATGAGCTCAGGGGAAAGGTCGTAGCGCTGGAGGCTGGACTCGACGATCGCGTCATCGAGATTCTCAAGATGGCGATAACCGGGTCGGCTAAAATGCAGGGGAATGTCGATCCAGATGCTGATTGCTCGGTCAAATTGATCGGATTGGAGGGAGACGGCCTCGTGTTCAGCATAGACGATGGCGAAGCTCCCTTCACCGCAGTCATGCCGAGGGGCGGATACGATCTGTACAGGGACGCACTCGAGAGCTCGTCCCTATCAGCAGAGCAGCCCTATCTCGTCGACAGGAGATGGGCCGAGCACGCGATCGATGTGCTCGACGGAGAAGGTGCGTTCAGGTCATAGGCGATGGGCGGAAAGGCACTGCAGACAGTAGACGAGATCTTTGAATGGGCATTTTCACTCAGTCGAAAGAAAATGCACTGGATTTCCTTTCGAAAGCTTCTCGCTGCCGCACTCGACTGTGGGCCTTGCGCTGACCTCGAAGGGGATCCTCTGCTCCTTCACGGCCTACTTGAGGAAAATATTGATCGCCTGGGTGGTGCTTATGCCGAGCTTCGAGAAGAGTTTCGCCGCGTCGTCCCTCGTCTGCTTTTCCATGCGTACGGTGACGTTGACCGTCTCCATCGGGGCCTCCTTGCGTTACGGGTGCGCCATGCGGCCATTGTACGTGCGGAAGGCGAGGTTTCCTGAGAATCCGTCACGGCGTGACGGATATCCGTCATGTGGCGACTGGAATGCGCCGTGACCCGCTCCCATGCGCAAAGATAGCACCCATGATGCAGTGTGCCATGGGTGCTATCTAGGTTGTCATGCACGTATGTTGCACGTATTTTTACTACTCCCACTCTTTCACGCTCGTTTACTGTTGTGTCATTCCAGTTGAATCCAGTTGGCTCGTCGATTTTGACCGTCATACCGCCGAATCCCGCCGCGTGACTTCGCGTAGGTGTTTGGGACAAATCCTGGGACAAATCCGCGAGCCTGCAGTTTCGTGTTTGTCCCGGGGACAAAAACGGGCTGGTTTTGAGGCTCAAAACTATTCGAAACGAATGGTCAAACGCCCGATTGTCTTCTTTGTCGCCTGTTTCGCACAGTAAATCGTAGCCAGTGGCTTTAACGTCTTGCATTCCCGCAGGTCATGAGGGATTCGCGGGAGCGATGACCGGAAGAATCGTCGCGGGTGGCTTCGTTTTCGACCTTATGCACAGCCTCAAAGCGCTTTAGAGACAGAGCGAAAGAACCGAGCTAGAAGGTCTTGCTCGCCGCTTTATCTCAAGCTGCCCGCAAATCAGTTAGCAACTCAAAAAGGAGGGGCCGCTTTCGCAGCCCCTTTCAAGATCGACTCAGCTATAAAGCCAATCTATTCGGCATCCCTGAACTGGACCTCGTACTTCACTCCTTGCAAATCGCCGATCTTTGTAACGTATTGGCTCAGAAGGGTTTTCGCCCTTTCACGGGCCCCGTTCATCAGCGTCGAATTCGCCTCGGCGCTTTCCTTCATCTCTTTTTGCGCTTCTTCCAGCGCGACGGACTGGTCAACCGTCGTAATGGGGGTCAGCAGCCCGGTGTCGCTGTAGATATCGGAGAAGGTGCTCTCGTCGGCCTGGGGCTGGCCGATGACCTGCGCGTTGGGAACCGTGATGGTGACGACGTTGTTCGCATCCGGCCCATCGATTCTAACCTTGGAGACATCGACGCCCAGCTGGACCGTTCCGTCGTACTCGAACCAAGCCTTCTTGTATCCCACGTTTATCCCGAACAGCATGTTCGTGCCGTCGTTATAGACTTCGGCAACGTTGTGGAACGTGCACTCGACGGTGGCTAGCTCCGCAATCTCGGTATAACCCGAGAAATCGGGCGTTTCGCTGCTTTTGGCGCAACCGGAAAGCACGGAGAGCGACAGCGCTGCTGCGAGGGCGAGGCGGGCAAGCCATGGTTTACACATTGGAATCGGCCTCCTCGTTGTACTCGGCGATCGGCTTGAATTCGAGCTGGTATTCATCGCCGATAAGCGGCAGAGTCAGCGCTTTGACGGTGTCCTTCAGGCTCGCTTCCGCCTGCTCCTTTATCTCTTCCTTGTCGACGTCGTTCGCGGCGTCTTCACGGCAAAGCGCGATGACGTCCTTCATGTCCGCTGTTACGCTCTCGGGAAGGTAGCCGAACTTGCTGTTGTCGAGTTGGGGGTCACCAATCTGCGCCTCGGGGAGATAGGCTGTGACGACTCTATCTTCCTCGTCGATCTCAAACTGAATGTCGTTCAGCGTGTAGGACGCGCGGATGTGAGCCTCGTATTTAACGCGATAGTCCACGCAATCCTGCCAGAGAAACTTACCGTGCTTCTCGGCGATGCCGTGGTAGGTGTAGTCGATCGTGGAAAGGCTGTCGATGTCGACAGCCGATTTGAGATCCGATGTCGCGAGATACTGCGTCTCGTGGTTGTCTGCCGTCCAAGGGAGGGCGAAGCCGAAGAAGCCGAAGGTGATCACTGCGGCTACGGCAAACACGGCGAGCTTGGCTTTGAGCGAGAGCTTTCCGAAAAAGCCGAAGAAGCTCTTGCCTCGCCCTTTTTTCTTCTGGGCCGTCTCTTCTAGAGATTTCCCTTGACGCTCGTCGTACTCGGAGGCGAATCTGTGTCGAACGCCCTCTTCGTGTTTGTCCTGTTCCAAAAACAAGCCTCGTTCATGCTGTTGGGTAGTTTGACTGCTGATGGTATTTTATCAGCAGCTGTTTTAATCGTTTCTATCATGTTCGGCAGGAGACATAAATGAAGCCGTTGCACGTAGCTTTGGCAGCCGTTGTGGCCTTGATAGCTCTTGTTCTGATCGCCAGCAGTATCGGCATCATCCATATCAGGCTTTAGCCCGTAATCGAATCCAACGCGTCTATTCCTTGGCAATACCGCCGTTATGCTGCGTTTCTCCTCTTTCTGCGCGATAATCTATCCAGTTGCACGAGCACAAAAGGAGATCGCGACATGGCGGATAGCCCGATAGACAAGTACCTGCGCACGGGTTCCCTCGAGCAGTCCAGCTGGCGCAGCGTCGTCCTCTTCGGCAAGAACACCGCCTCTTACAAGTTTGCCCTCGCGCAGTCCCTCATGCAGCTTGCGCAGCAGGGGCGCGACTCCGTCACGTTCGACGAGCTCGCCGTCCCGTTCGCTGCGCGCATCTGCGAGCACGCCAAGACGGCGCCGCGGCAGTCAACCAACCGCTCGAACAAGTTCCTCGACGCGTGCCTGGGCTTCAACGCGGGCACAGTTACGCTCGACGAGCTAACGTCGGTCACGGTGCAGAGCGGCTTCCGCTACGTTCTCGACGTTTTTCACGTCGTCAACGCCGGCCAGGTGCCTATGACGTTCTTCGAGAAGGATTTTACCCGCAGCTCCAAGCGCCTGATCCTTGCCGATAATCTGAATCTGAATCTACCCCGATTCCATTGTCACCTTTTACGCCGCCTTCGAGCGGCTATCTTCCGCAGGCCAATTGGCCTTCTCGAACTCCGCCGGGCTGAGGTAGCCCAGCGCCGAGTGGATCCTGGCCCTGTTGTAGACGACCTCGATGTACTCGAACAGATCCAGCGCGGCCTCCTCGCGCGTGGGTAGGTGCGCGCGCACGCATTCCGACTTCACGATGCCCATGAGCGACTCCATGGCCGCGTTGTCCCACGGCGAGGATATCGAGCCCATTGACGGGCGCACGCCATGCTCGCGCATGGTCTTGGACAGCAACAGCGACACGTACTGGGATCCGTGATCCGAATGATGCACGCAACCCCTCGGGTTGTTTCGCCTGGCCAAGGCCATCTTCAGCGCCTCGTCGGCCAGCTCGGCGGTGATGTTGGGGCCCATCGACCAGCCCACTATGCGCCGCGACCATATGTCCATCACGAGCGCCAGATACAGCCAGCCCTGGCGGATCTTGACGTAGGTGATGTCCGCGAACCACGCCATGTTGGGGCCGCCGGCCTCGAACCTGCGCTTGACCAGGTCGTCCGGGGACTCCTGCTTGGAAGCGCGCTTCTCGCCGGAGGGCCGCTTGGCGCACGCGCGCGTGACGCCGCGCCGGCCCCGTTCGCGCATTATGCGCGCCACGCGCTTCCTCGACGTGCGAACCCCGAGCGCCCGCAGCCGCTCGAACGTCTTGGGCGCGCCGTAGATGCCTCGAACCTCGTCCCTGACCTGGGATATCGCGACGGCAAGCTCCTCGTCGCGCATGGCGTGCGCGCTCGGCGGGCGCGACTTCCAGGCGTAATAGCCCTGGCGCGTCACCCTCAGCGCCGCGCACATCTCCGACACCGGCCAGCACGCCTCGTTGAAGGATATGAACTCGAACTTGGCCCTCTTCGCCGAGGCCCCTACAGCTGCCTGCTGGCGAAGAAGGCGCTCGCTTTTAAAAGTATCTCGTTCTCGCGCTTGAGCCGCTCGTTCTCCCTCTTCAGCCTGCGCAGGTCCTCGGCCATCTGGAACGGGTCGGCGTCAGACGCCGGCCCGGCCGCGTCGGCCTTCTTGACCCAGTCGGCCAGGCTGCCCGCGTCGCAAGCCCAGCCCGCACGCCACCTCGGCGTACGTCGTGCCCGATTTCCTGTACAGCTCAACGGCCTTCTGCTTGAATTCCGCCGTGTACCTGGGAGATGGATTGCCCATGGCCCGCCTCGCTTTCCTCCGTTGCGGCCATCATGCCGAAACGGAAATCGACTTGTCAACGGATCTGGGGTAGATTCAATCTCGTTGGAGCCTTCTATCTCCCGGCTTACGAGCTCATAGTGCTTCATCATGTCCGAGGAGCCGCGATGTTCCGATGTCCGCCGAACGGCCTCACACAGGGTTCCCCAATCGATTGCCGGCTCGTACAGCCTCACGAGTGTAGCAATGTCATACAGGTCGCGGGCACGTGTGGTAGCAGTCCCGCGCTTCACCACTGCCTCGAACTTCTCTGCGATACACGTCTCGAGCGGATACGACAGCAGGTGGATTGGCTTCTCACCGAACAACGTGGGGAACTCGTATGCGACCTCCCTGGGTGTTATAACGTCGCCCGTGGTGACGTCGACTTTCAAAGGCGTCCGCATACGGCCGAACTCGGCGACCAGATGCGCACGCAGCCCGCCGTAGTCGTCGTCCTCGCGGATGGGCTCCACTCGTTCGAACGCAAAAGCAATCCCATCATGCAAATCGACCGAGCAGATCTCCTGCATGGCGGCCGAGACTGTCTCCTCGTTCAGTGTCATAGCCCTGACAGTCGCATCCAGATCCATGGTGGTGCGCTGTGCCACGCCCATCATTGAGGAGAGAAGCAGTCCTCCTTTAATCACGAACCGCTCTCTGTAGTGCGTCCCCTCCAGCCTCATGAGGAAGCGCTCGAAGAAATAGCGCTGCATGACCTCTTTGGGCGGAAAGCCCGTGCTCCTTTGCCAGGCTCTTCGCCTTGCCTCTCAGGCTTGCATCATTGCTGATTGTCATGACAGCACCTCCAAATACGTCTGAAGATCTGCAGTCACACCCATCGCCTTCGCGTAGCGCATCAGCTGGGGCAGGTCTTTTTCGGAAGAGGTAAAGTACGAGTTCATGGCCTGCCCAAGGAGCTGAGTATCCGCTTCGCCGCGCTTGCGCGCGAGCACGAGATCGTAGATGCTGCGCTCGCGGTCATGAAGCGATAGCGGCGTGCCCGTGGGGGACGTGCCTTGCACCACGCCTAGGCCGTAGAGCTCCCCGTTCTCATGCGATACAAGGCAGTTGGGGAATTCCCCCACAAGGCCGTCCTCCTTGTACCCTCGGGGAAGCGAGACCTCGTACGTCCCTGGCACGATTTCAGTCATACCATGGAGGTAGAGCGAGCTGCTGCAGCGGAAGACCGCCTTCGGCCATCGCAGCGAGATGACGGCGAAGTCGTCCAGTGGCGTTTCTGCGAGCGCGAAGACCCCACGGCTCTCTTTGACTGCCAAGCCTTGGGAGACGAGCAGCTGCAGCATGCTCGACGAGAAGCCAGCCTCTCGTGCCTGCTTGGTGGTGACTCGGCCGGCGTTCCCGCGTATGAGCTCGATGAGGTCGTTCTTCTTCGTGCTTCCTCCAATGGTAAGATATACGTGAATGTCACATATAATTTTGTATATATTACCATAATCTCATATGCGTGTCATGTTTTGGCATCTAATCGCTTCTCTTTGCAAAGAGTCGCAAAGCGTCACCCTCGCGCAGCCGAGTGAAGAATATTCCCGCAAATTAGCACCCATAAAAACAAGCCCCGAAATCCGAAGAATCCAGGGCCTCGCGCGTTTGTCACTCCCCGAAAGTCCCGGTGGCTTTGCCCAAGTGAGGGCACTGGTTGCAAGACAGCGCGACTAGACGTGAGAGATGAGACCAGATGAGATGAACTATTCCCACTCAGTAGATGCATTTAGATAGGGAATTTTTTCGCACTCACATTACCGCAGGTCAGAGGGGGTAAGAAAACGGCTCCTTTCTCGTTGGTGCCTCGGCTGCTACAAAACTGCTACAAATCGTCCCCGCGCTTGTAGCGGGCGCCGAACCCCGCCACAAGCACCGGCTAGAAGACTGCCGACACGATATCGACCGCCTGCCTCTTCGAGTCCATGTTCACGTGCGTGTAGATGTCCATGGAGATCTGGGAGCTGTAGTGCCCGGCGAGCTCCTGCATCACCTTGGGATGCACGCCCTGGATGGCGAGCAGGGTCAGATACGTATGCCTGAACTCGTGCAGGCACCATCCGTCGAGGCCGTACTTGGCGCGGCCCTCGGTCCACCAGCGGCTGAGGCTGGTGGGCAGGATGCGGGTGCCGCAGTTGTCCGTGATGACGGGGCTGTCGTCGGTCTGCTCGATGTAGCCCTCCTCCGGCTTACGCCACTGGTTTGTGCGGGCGTAGCGCTTGAACTGGGCCTCCTTGTGGTCCTTGAGGATCTGGACCGTCTTGTCGGAGAGCGGCAGCACGCGCGTGCCGGCTTTGGTC
>NZ_ALNO01000017.1:0-22337 GCF_000293015.1 Slackia sp. CM382 | reverse complement strand
CGGGGCTCGCCCTCGGCGCGAACGGTTATGTTACGCGCCGGGCCGGGCCGCGTCAATGGAAAGTTTCGGATCGAGGGAAATTTCTTTCGATCCGTTGCACTACCTGAATATCATGCCAGGTAAACCACTTATAAAGAGCTTATGGACATCCTCCATAAACTCTTGCCCGGGAAAGACCGCATCGAATATGCGCTTGTCGCCAGAGAGCATCGCCGATCGCCCCCCTCCCCCTTCATGAGAATCTCGCCCCCCTGAAAGAAGGAGACGCTCAGGCGAGCCCGGTTCGGCTGAAACGAACGAAAGCCGCTCCCAAGCATAGGAGCGGCTTTCGCATATATCGGCAAGCCTTGTTAGATCCTGAACCCCAGCAAGCCTCGCTCCATGGAAGCGCCGTTCGAAATCAGCACAGGCGCACAGACTGCAAGCCTCATACGCTCTGCCGTTTCAAAACCCCGCCTATAGCCGTCACCCAGGACGCGACGACGAGGTCGATGGGCCTTCGATGGGATGGGCGACGGCTCTTTCCAGATGCCTACACGAAGACGATGGGCAGCGCGGCAAGCACGACGAGCAGACGCAGCATGAATCCGCCGACGAGCACGCCGCATTCGCTCGCGTACTCGAGCGCGACCGAGGACTGGGACCCTTCGGATGCACGCAAGGCGTTCGCGCCGATCAGGAGCGGCATGAGCAGCCCGACGAGGACAAGCCCGATCCAGAACATTCCCGCAAACCCGCCGGTCAGCATGGATTGGATCGATGCGGCGCCTTGGGGGTCTCCCGACGCCACGATGATGAACATGACGACGAGCGCGATGATTTCCGCAGCGCCGAGGACGACGTGGCCCTTCTTGAGATCGAACATCTTCTCGATGTTCTCGCGATCAAGGATGAGCCCGCATAGGTTCACTGCGGCAAGGCCGCTCGCCAGGGCCGAGATCACGAAGAGCACCGGCAGGATCGCATTGTTCCACAGCGGATACGCATCGACGACGCCCAACAGGAAGCCTGTATAGGCGGCCACAGCGAACGCGAACACGTCGCCTATGACGGTCAGCCAGCGAGGAACGTCCTTCTTCAGAAGCTCGAGCACGGCCTCGATGAGGGCGACGGGCATGAACACGCAGATGAAGTACACGCCGAGCGTCATGACCGATCCCGGATTCATGACCAGGAAGATGAAACGCAGCGGGTTATGCAGGCCCGCCTCGGCGTCCACCATGAGCATGACAAGACCGATGCCGATGAAGATCGGGACGAGGATGCGGCCGGCCACGCGCATGCGCACCGCATCGGGATATTTCCGCTCGATGTAGGCGGAAGCCAGGAACGCACCGGCCGATGCGCCGGCAAGGAACAGATATATGGCGATAAGGGGTCCCCACACCATCTCGATCACCTCACGTAGAAAATCTTGGACTTGGTCAGGTCTCCCGCAATGGGCAGGGCGTTCGTCTTGGCAATGGCCTTCGAGATCTCGGATTCAGGATCGTCGAGGTCGCCGAAGACGCGCGCGCCGGTCACGCAGGTTCCGACGCAGGCGGGACTTCCGACCTGGCCGTCGTGATAGCAGAAGCGGCATTTCTCGATGATGCCGGTCGCTTCGATCTGGATGCGCGAGCCGTAGGGACAGGCGGCCATGCAGTATTTGCAGCCGATGCAGCGCTCGGGGTCGACCAGGACGACGCCGTCGTCGGTCGTGTACGTGGCATGCGTCGGGCAGACCTTCTGGCACGGTGCGTCTTCGCAATGCATGCATTGGGAAGGCACGACCTCGGCGTGGACGCTGGGATACGTGCCGCGCTCGAGCATGTCGTATTTGATGAACGTCTCTTCAGGCTCAAGCTCGTTTTTCATCTGGCACGCAAGACGGCAGGCGAAGCAGCCGACGCAGCGCTTGGTGTTGATGAGCATTCCGTAGCGTGTCATTTACTTCTCCACCTTCTTCAACGTGAGCGTGAATTCCTGGCTCATGCACGAACCGACGGCAGGCTCGGCCTGCAGCGGAGCGAACTGCGTCGGGTTGACGCCGTAGCCATATGCAAGCGTCAGGTAGGTGGATTCTCCGCCGTAATGCGTGGGCATATACAGGACGCCGGGACGCACGCGCTCGGTCACATGGGCGGCGACCTGCGCGGTGTAGTTCTCGTTGGAGAGCTCGACCATGTCGCCTTCCTTGATGCCGAGCTTCTCGGCATCGGATGCAGCGACCCAGACGCGTTCCATGTCGTATTCGCGAGAGATGGCGTTCAGCGATGGAATGTTGCGGGTCATGGTATGCGAGTGGATACTCTGCTTGCCGCCCGCGAAGAAGAATTGCCCCTCTTCAGGCCAGGTCTTGCGCGGGATATAGCCGATCACCGGATTGAGCCCGGCGTTGCCGACCTTTTCGCTGGAAAGCTCGATCTTGCCTGACGGCGTCTTGAATTTAGGTACGCCGTACTCGAAAGAGCTCTCGAGCTGGACGATGCCCTTCTCACGCACCTCCGCCATCGACGTGCCGACGGTGGCGAGCTGAGCCTCGGAAAGCTCATCGACCGTGAACGGGAAGTACTCCCCTTTGCCGCATGCCTTCGCGATATCGACGAAGATCTCGTCGCCGGGACGCGTGTCGGGATGGATGACGTCGAGCGCCTGGAAGCGCATGGCGACGAGATGCTTCTTGCCGCCGATGAACTCAGGAACCTCGGTACGTTCGAGATAGGTGCATTCGGGCAGGACGTAATCGCACTCGAGCGCGGTTTCGCTCATCTGGATGTCGATGCAGACCTTGAGGTCTACCTTCTGCAGGCCTTCGTGCCACTTGGCCGGGTTGCTGTATCCGTGCACAGGGTTGGAGTTATAGAAGAACATGGCATGCACGTCGCCTGCAAGCGCGTGCTCGAGCAGGGCGACGTTGCTGCCCATCGCGTCGAGCACGAGCGGATAATCGGCGTCGCCGATGCGCTTGGCCTCAACTTTCGGAATGGAAGGGAACTTCTCCTGATCGAGCTTGCCCGCCTTCGGCGAGGAGGTGATGAGCGCGCCACCCTTGGCGCCCCAGGCTCCGAGCAGGGTGTTCACGGCTGCGACGGCGCGCGCGGTTTCGTACGAGTTCTGGTGCGCGCATCCGAACGCCGCGCGCCAGGAGGGCTCGACGGCGGCCGCAGGCTTCGCAGCGGCCATGGCCTTGGCGATCTCGGTGATGCGATCGGCGGAGATGCCGCAGATATCGGCAGCCCATTCGGGCGTGTACTGCATGACCTCTTCGGCGAATTCCTCGAACCCGACGGTGTTCTCCTCGACGAAATCGGCATCGTAGAGATCGTTGGCCACAAGCACGTTGCAGATCGCCAGCAGCAGCGCGATATCGGTGCCTGGGATGATCGGAAGCCAATCGTCGGCGAAGATGCAGCTGTTGTTCAGGCGCGGATCGACCATGATGATGCGCGCGGAGCCTTCGGCGGCGTCCGCCAGGCTCTTGACTGACGAAGGACGCAGGCCGTCGCCGTAGCTGCGTCCGATGAACATGACGACCTTCGCCTTGGCGAAATCGATGGAGTATTTCGCCGCGCCGATGGTGTCGGTGAGGCCGCCTTCTTTCGAGAGGTTGCAGGACGCACCATGCGTATAGATGTTGTTCGACCCGAGCGCATGGATGAGCATCTTCGAGTAGGTCTTGCCCGTCGGGCGCGGATCCTGCACGATCGCGATCGTCTCTGCGCCGTGCTCGGCGGTGATGGCCTTGATGCGCTCCCCGATGGCCGCAAGCGCATCGTCCCAGGAAACAGGCTCGAACGTGCCGTCCTCCAGACGATGCAGAGGCTCGGTGATACGCTCTTCGGCATACGCGAACTGCGCGACGCCATGGCCGCGCCCGCACAGCATGCCCTTGGAATACGGATGATCCTTGTTACCCTCGAGCGTCCAGAGCTTGCCATCGACGACATTGGCCCACAGGCCGCACTTGCTCGAGCACCCGTTGCACATCGACGGCGTGGATACGACCTCGCCGCCCCCTCGCTCTTCAGCCGCGTCCGCGCGCCACGCCGCGATCGACGAGAATCCCGTCGCAGCGAATGCCGCAGTCGCAGCCGTAGCGCCTAGGAACTTCCGGCGCGTCACGTTGTATTGCATGCGTGCTCCCTTCCCCCAATAGTTCCTTGCCGACCGCTTCCCCCGCGGCGGCGGTGTTCTGCAATGCTTTACGAAGGCATGCCCGCCTCTGCGAGCGAAGCCTCCAGGTAAGCCTCGATGAGCGAAAGCGCGGCGTCTGCGAAGGCCGCGCCGGTCGCGCATGATTCTCGAGCCTGATCGGACAGGCGTCGATCGATTCCCGTAGCCGCACGAACCCCGAGAAGGCGCGCGCGATACCCGGCGATCCAGGAAAGATGATCGGCAGCGAACCGAGCTGCGGCCGAGGCATTGCCCGCTTCGACGAACAGGCAGAAGACCTCGAGTTCGATCGTCAGATGGTCAGGCGTCGATTTGAATGCCTCGGGCGCTTCGACGGCCAGGTCGCTCAGGACGACCGACATATGGCGCGCAGGCTCGTTGAGATAGGTGCGAAGGTTCTTGGCCGAGGTCTCGCCGTCGTAGCCGCGCATCGTATAGAGAGATTCGATGGGCAGGACCGCATGCGGCATCCCTGCGACGAATGACTCGCGTATGAACGCCTGCATATCGCCGAGAGCCGCCGTCTCGAACGGCTCGATCGAATCCTCGTTCCACCCGATGCCGCGTGCCAGACGCACGATGGCCGCACGGTCGTCTTCGAACGCCGCAGCGGACGCATCCATCCATCCGCGCGCGAAGAGACCGTCGGCAAGCGCATGCAGCGCAGCCGGTCCATATGCGAGCGATTCGTCGTCATGCACGCCTTCGCACGCATCGCATGCGTCGGTCGTCACTTTCAGAACGGCAGTTTCCCCCATGCCGATTCCTTCCCCCGTACCCACGAATTGCATCTTAGAGGCATCCATATGCCTCGCGAATCCGCAAGAACTGATGATTGCACTAATGAACTGGGAATATAAAAGCTCTGGGGTCGAATATCATTAGAAACTGATGAGAACCTTCTTGGGATATTCGGCGTACAGGCCACATCGGGATGCGCCGTCATACGCCCGTTTTCGAGCCTCCGGGCGGAGAGTTGGGTATACTCGATAGCTGCATCGGCGCGGGGGAAGCGCCGGCATACCTTCAGGGGAGAACAATGGCTCACGTTCAAAGCAGCACGACGGACGGCCGAAAAGCCGACAGTCGCAGGCTCTGGTCGGCATTCCGCGCACGGTATCTCGGACTCGCCGTGTTCTGGGCATGCAGCATGCTGACGTTCCGCAGCTCCATCACGCTTTCCGGGCAGGCGCAGACGCCGGAGATGTCGACGGTGGTCGTGCTTGTCTCGTTTCTTGCGAACGCGACGGTGCTGCTTATAGGATCGATGCTGCTGCAGCGCGATCCCGACCGCATCAGACGCGTGCCTTGGTACGTCTTTCCTGCGCTTATCATGGTAGGCCTGGTGTTGCTCTGCGTCGCGGGGCAGCTGTCCGACACGACCTCGATGGTCGCATTCGTGCTCACAGGCGCCGTCATGACCGGCATGGGATACGGCTTCTTCTGGGGAAGCTGGGCCCAGGTGCTCGGCAGCCTGAAGCCGTCGCAGACCGGCGTGTACGCCGTCATCATCTTCTTCGTGAGCGCGCTGATCTTCGTCACGGTTTCAACGATCACGTCGCGTTTCCATGTGCCGTCTCTGCCCATCATGGAGCTGCTGACCGTCGTCGCAAGCGTATGCCTCTGGAAGTCGGTCAACGACCGCGACTTCGCCGCCATACGCGTGTCGACCGACCCGCGCCGCACGCTCGCGGCGCTCATATCGATCATGCCCCTCGTCACCGTCGGCATGGTCATATCGTTCTTCTTCGGGTTCGTCTGGGAAATGACCGTGATGTCCATGCGGTCGGCCGACGCCGCTCACTTCCTGCCTATGTTCGCGAACTGCATCGCCGCCGTGATCCTCATCGTCATCATCGCGGTGACGCATCGACGCTTCGAGCCGACGCGCATCTTCCTCGCCATCATCCCGGCCATCGCGCTGCTTTTCATCGCATTCCCGTTCTTCTTCGACACGCGCCCCGTGCTCATCAACGTGGCCATGACCGTGTGCTACGGCATGTTCGACGTCATCCTGTGGTATTCGGTCGCGACGGCGGCCTATGACTTTTCGACGTCGGGATACGTGGTCGGCGGCGTGGCGCGCAGCGCATCGATCGTTTCGCGCCTGACCGGCATCTGCATCGGATATCTGGTCATGAAGAGCATGGATGCGGCATCGAGCAGCATGATCGTGATCTCGGCAGGGGCGCTGTACCTCCTTGCCGTCATCGCCGTGCTGTATGCGATCGGACGCACGGGAACTTTCACGCTGACGTTCGGAAAGAGCGGTGCCGGCGCTGCCGGGCGCGCCATACGGGCCGCTTATGCGGACGATTTCCTGCGCGACCAGGAACGCGGTGACGAGGGCGCAGGAGACATAGCCGTATCCGAAGGCGCCGAGGACCCGAGCATGAGCGTATCCGCAGCACGATGCGCCGCGTGCGCATTCGTCTCGTCCGAACGTACCGAAGGCATCGCACGCCAAGGGGCTGAGCCGGGTGCAGCCATGCCGACCGAAGAGCATGCGTCCGAACCGACCGGAACGGTTTCGGAGAACGTCGAGACCCTCCCCGCCGAAGAAGACCTGTACGGATCGTTCGCCGATGACTTCGGCCTCACGAGACGCGAAGCCGAGATCCTTCCCTATCTGCATCGAGGACGCTCGGCGCGCGTGATCGCCTCATCGCTTTACGTAGCCGAAAGCACCGTGCGCACGCACATCCGCCATATTCTCGAGAAGACCGGGCAGCATTCCAAGCAGGAGCTCATCGACTTCATGGAATCGCACGCGCAGGATTAGACGCCTAAGGCTCTCTATCCGGCTCTTCCTGCGTCTTGCGCCGATCCCTCAGCTTGAGGAATTCTTCGAGAACGCGAGCGGATTCCTCGTCTTCCTTCTCTTGCTGTTCCCGATTGAGACGCAGGTCATCCACGATCTTGCCGTTGTCGGCAATGAGGGCGTACAGGAAGCTGCCTGCGAGAAGCCCGACTCCTCCGCCGCGCGCCAGGATGAAGCCGGCGATCATGCCGGCAAGGCCTTGGTCGGTCTTATCGCGGCACAGGTCGAAGAAGATCTGGGTGCACACGAAGCCTTGGATGCAGAGGACGGTCACGAGAATGGCGCCGGACGCAGCGGCGGCCGCTTCGTACACCGGATACAGAAACATGCCGAGTCCCGTGAAAATGATGTTGGTGCCCGATCCGTCGTAGATCGAATCCATGCCACGGCGGCCGTCCTGCTTGTACCGCTGATAGGTGGCAACGCAGTAGGGCGCGCTCAGCGGTCCGGCAAGCGCCGGATACGGCGCGAAGAAACCCAAAAGAAGGTTCCTGATGCCGCAGATGACATTCGTGCGATTCGAATCGAATTCGATGAACTCGTCTTCGCGCAGCGCCTGAAGACCCAACTGCTTCACGGTGATGAAATCGCCGTACGCGATAACCCAGGCGATGATCGCGATCGGAGCCGCATGCAGCCAGGTATGCAGATCGGGGAAGCCGATGAAGAAGGGAGAGACCTGCATGAACATATGCCCGAAATCGGGAACCTTGACGATCTGGCCGGAGAATTCATACTTGAATTCGCCGGTCATGCCGCCGACGACGATGAGCGCGATGACGGCGAAAAGGAAGCTGTAGTTTCCCAGGAAGCGCACGATCTTGTTCGTGTCCATGCGTTTGCGCACCCTCTGGCTGAACATGAGCGCGAACACGACGGCAAGACCGGCAATGCACGCCCAGAGAGCATCGTCGACGGGACCGCCTTCCTTCAGCCTCGCATAGATCGCGCCTATGCCTGCGCCCAGAACGATGCCGGCCTTGATGCCCGGAGGCACCATGATGTTCAGCTTCTTCGACAATCCGCTGAAACCTAGGAACAAGAAGATCGCGGCCAGCTCGAGCTGAATCGCTATCAATGCCTGAATGCGGACGATGCCTGGATCGAAGGTTTCCAGGAAGGCGATCACGATAACCGCGGCAGGAGTGATCCAGCCGCAGACGGACGGCTCTCCAAGAAGCCAGTTGCAGAAATACAGCAGCGTTTCGAAGACCACCAGGGCCCATGCCGTCTCGGAATCGAGCCCGAGAGTGGATATGAGAACCGCGAGCATGCCGTAGGACGTGCAGGCGTTCATGATGCCTGTGACTATCTCCGGCGGCGAGATTTTAAAATGGATGAACGGAAGCCTGATGCGCAGGAAACCGATGGGGATGCAGGGCTGCACACCTCCCGGAGTACGCTTCATAAACGCCATCGTTGCCCCTTCTCCCCGTTTCGAAACGAACGCGAACCCCGTTCGATCGATCTAAGCTCCACTACGCATCGCGCACGGCAGCGCATGAGCCGATCGGTCGCCTTGCGCGAAGGCGACCGGCCCGCCTAGCAGCCGTACGCCTCCTTCAGAAGAGGGGCGGCTATTCTGACCATGATCTGGTCGGTCCCTTCGGCGATCTGAAAGCCGCGGCAGTCGCGCCAGATCATCGAAACCCTCTCATCGTTGATATATCCCCTGCCTCCGAGAATCTGCATCGCGTTCGATGCCACTTTGGTGGCGGTTTCGGGAACGAATCGCTTCATGAGCGCTATGGACAGACGCGACTCTCTCGTATGCCCGTGCCGATCGACTTCTCGTGCGGTTCGATAGACGCTATCCCGCATCGCTCTGACATCGATTTCCATATCGACGAGCATCTGCTGGATCATCTGGAAATCGATGATGTCCGCACCGAACGCCTGCCGTTGCGAAGCGTATGCGACCGCATCCTCCATCGCGGCCCGGGCCAGTCCAAGCGCGGTGGCGCAGGAGAAGATGCGCCCGATATCGAAGAAACGAAACAGCTGAGGAAAGCCTGGTTCGGATCCCGTCAGCCGATACGACTCATCAAGCACGACGTTTTCCATGATGACGTCGGAAAACGGAAGGATGGATTGACCGGCCTTCTTGATGGGGTACACCGAAATGCCTTCCAGGCCGTGCGGCAGAAGCCAGAGGGAAAGCGGCGGATGCTTAACGGGCTCCAAATCCCCGTCTATAGCTGCGATAAGCAGGTACGGTGCGTATTCCCCGTTATTGACGAACGTCTTCCTGCCGTTCAGAATCAGCCGGCCATCCACCGTCGCCACCGTCGTCTTCATGCCCATGGTGTCCGATCCGCCTTCGGGCTCAGAAATGGCCAGGGCGAACATCAACCGGCCATCCGAAGCATAGCGATCGCGAACCATGTCGAACTGGCTCGAATCGGCGAATTCGGCCATGATTTGAAGATTCAGCAGATCGTTGGTGAAAGGCAGGGTCGTACCGGCGACGCGCGCGAGCTCCTCCGCAACAAGGACCTGGGCGAACAGATCGTAGCTCCCATCCGCCCCGCGGTTAAGGACGTTGAAGCCCTTGAAATCCAGGTCGACGAAATCCTTGACGACCTCATCGGGCAGGCCGGCCTCGCGCCTCCATTGAGAGATATTCTCCTTAGAGAAGCGCTTCTCTCCATATTCCCGCAGTTCATCGATCAGTTCTTGGTGTCGAGGGCTGATTTCGGGATACATACGGTCAATCACCGCTCTCTCATCGCGTCAGACACGCGTCCGAATATCGAAGCACGTATCGTTTCGAGGATAGAACGGCTTCGGAATCACGCTGTTTTCGTCAAGCTTCTCAAGATTGAACATCGTTGCCTGAGCGGAGACGAGCACGCGCCCCTGAACGTCGGATACCTGGCACGACACGACGGTGCTGCGCCGCCCGCCGTGAAGGACGCGGGCCTCCAGGACTATCTCCTCGCCGATACGAACCGGTTTCATGAAGTTCGTGCTCATCTGGACCGTAACGTTTGCATATCCCATCGTATGGGCGGCCATCCCGCATGTCGAGTCGAGCAGCCCCAGTATGAAACCGCCGTGCGCGTTTCCATGGATGTTCGTCGCTCCTGCAGGAACGACCATCGTGTTCCGCACATGACCGCGCTCGATCATGCCGGCATGCAGCTCAGAGAATCCCGTCATGTCGGAAAGGTAGTTCAAAGCCCCTTCGACGAGATAGCTCGGAAGAGCTTCGCCCATACCCTCAGTCATCACCCATCTCCTTCGATGCAAGGCCGGGTCGGCAATAACCGACCCGGCCCGAAGCGAGGCGGCCTAGCCGAACCGGTATTCCACACCCATCGTGGGCTGCGGATTGGCCCACTTCTTGATGATGGTGCCGCCGCAGGCGATGCGGCAGGTGCCGCATTCGAGGCAGCCTGCGTAATCGAACGACTTGACGCCGTCCTCGTCGCGCTTGTACAGCGCCGCAGGGCATACGCGGATCAGCTTGTCGAACTCGGCGTCGTCCGGATCGTCCACCAGCTCGATATGCGCGTTCTCCTCGTCGACCTCGTATTTGTTCAGCGACAGATACTCGTCGACGTTCACTTCGATCTCTATCGTGCTCATAGCGCCTTCATCGCCCCCCTTGCATCGCGAAGGAGATTCATGATGCCGAGCTGCTTGATGATCGGCTTCATCGTCTTCTTCATGGGCCCGACCGGCGTGCCGTCGACGACGAACATCTTGTTCATCATGTCGCGGGCCGCCTCGGGGTAACCCTTGAACATGCGGTCGAAGCCCTCCATGAAGGCCGGAACGCGCTCGAACTGACGCAGGTCCTTCATGATGAAGGATTCCTCGAGGGCATCGACATAGCGCTTGAGGCCGGCCTTCGAGGTGTCGCCCGCATCGAGCGCGGCGGCCGCCTGCTGGCCTGCGATCTGCCCTGCGGCGACCGCATAGTCCATGCCGCGCACCGTGTAGCCGAGATTCACGCACATCATGGCGGCGTCGCCCGCCACGAGCACGCCGTCGGCCGTGAGCTCGGGCATCATGTTGATGCCGCCTTCGGGAACCATGTGTCCGGAATGCTCGACCAGCTTCGCACCGGAGATGACCGGAGCCACCGCCGGATGGGCCTTCAGGTCCTCGAGCATCTGGTAGACCGGACGCGTCGCATCGTTCGCGACCGCCTCGATGCCCGCCACGATGCCGATCGAGATGGACTCCTTGTTCGTGTAGATGATGCCGCCGCCGAACAGTCCGTGCGTCGCATCGCCCGCGAACAGCCATGCGGCGCCTTCGCCCGGCGCGCATTGGAACCGCGCGTCGATCTCTTTCTCGGGAAGCTCGTAGACCTGCTTCACGCCGACGGCCATGTACTTGGCCGCAGGGCGCTCGTAGCCGACGGCTTCCTTGGTGAGCAGCGAGTTCACGCCGTCGCACAGAAGCACGACTTCCGCCGTGATCTCATCCTCGCCCGCGCGGACGCCGGTCACGCGACCGGCCTCGTCCTTCATGAGCGATTCCACGGCGATGCCGTTGATGTATTCTGCGCCGGCGGCTTCCGCCTGCTCCTGGAGCCATTGGTCGAAAGGCGCGCGAAGCACCGTGTACGACTCCTGCCCGTCGGCCAGAAGGTCGTCGGACGCGAAGTCGATCGTGAAGTTCGCGTCGGGCGCCATGAGCGAGATGCGCTCGTGCGAGACCTTGCGCTCGAAGGGGATCTCATCATAGGTGTCGGGGAATACCGACTTCAGGCAATGCGCGTAGATGCGCCCGCCCGTCATGTTCTTCGCGCCGGAGAAATTGCCTCGTTCGACGACGAGAACGGCCTTGCCCGCTCGCGCGAGCTCAAGGGCCGCCACCGAACCAGCCAACCCGGAACCGACGACGATTGCGTCGAAATCTGCCATGGGAAGCGTTCCTTTTCCGGGTTAAAGCGCCGCAACGACGGCAGGCAAGACGGTCTTCAGGTCGCCGACCAGACCGTAGTCGCACTGCTTGAAGATAGGCGCGTTCTTATCCTTGTTGACGGCGAACACAGCACCGGAGCGGTTGCATCCGACCATATGCTGCATCTGGCCGGAGATGCCGGCCGCCAGGAAGACCTTCGGCGCGATGACCTGGCCGGAAACGCCGATATACGCCTCATGCGGGAACCAGTCCACACCTTCGGCGAGAGGACGGGAGCAGCCGACGGCGGCACCGAGCTTGTCGGCGAGCGCATAGGCGAGGTCGAGATCGGCCTTCTCGGCGAAACCGCGGCCGGCGGAAACGACCGCATCGGCCTTGGCCAGATCGACGCCGCTCTTCTCGATCGGAGTGCGGGAAACGACCTCCACGGCGAATTTCGGCGCGACCCATTCGACGGGAAGGGCCTCGTTGGCGCCCGATGCGGCAGCGTCGGCGAAGACGCCCGCACCCACGGTATAGATGGCGACCGGACCCGCGGACTTCTGGACGCGTTCCGCAACGCCGCCGAAGAACATGGACGTCGCGGCGCCGTCGGCGGCGATCGACATGGCATCGGTGATGACGGACGTGCCTGCATGCGCGGCCAGCGCGCCGGCGATCACCTTGAGACGACGGGTCGGCTCGACCAGAACGATGCCGGGCTGCTCCGCATCGAACAATGCGACGACGGTGTCGGCCGCGCACTCGGCCGCGACGCCTTCGGGAACGGCGACGGATGCGACCTTATCGGCGGAGGCGTCGGGGGCGGCGCCGTCGATCATGACGAGAATGACTTCATCGGCGATGGTACGGGCGCCGGCGGCGAGCTCGCGCGCGGCGTCGGTGTGTTCGGCTATGGCAAAAGCTTTCATGCTTGGATTCCTTTCGATAGGCGACCGATGGACGGACGCGCTTTACAGGGCGGCCTTGAGCGCGGCGGCGAACTTCTCGATGGCGCCGTCGTCGGAGGCGTCGGCGATATCGAGTTTGCGGTCTGCCTGCTCAGGCGCGAGACACGAGACGGTCTCGAGCGTGCGGGCCGCGGCTGCGGAAGCAGCGGAGACGTTCATCGGCTTCTTGCCTGCGGCGAGGATGTCGCGCATGCCGGGAATGCGGGGCTCGGCGATGTCGGGAACGACGGAGACGACGGCCGGAAGAGGCACGCGAACGGTTTCGACGACATCTTCGAGCAGGCGTTCGACGACGGCCGCGCCATCGGCGACCTCGACCTTGCGCGCGGCGTTCACCACGGGCACGCCAAGCTTGGCGGCGAGCTGGACATCGACCTGCTGCGCGTAGTTGTCGGCCGAGCCGTCGCCGCAGAGGACGAGGCCGTATTCGCCGATCGTCCCGATAAGGGCCGCGAGCTCTTCGGCGGTCGCATGGGCGTCGAGATCCGCGCACGCATCGTCGGCGACCATGAACAGCTCCTCGGCGCCGCGGGCGAGCACGTTCTTCTTCAGCTTGGATTCGTCGATCGATTTCGGACCGACGGTGGCGGCCACGACCTTATCGCCGTCGCCTGCGAGCTGGGCAGCGGCTTCGAACGCGTTGAGATCGTAGGTGGACACGGTGTTCTTCGCCTTGGAATAGTCGAGCGTACGGTCGCCGGCGACCTGGATATCCTGATCGTCGGGCACGACCTTGAATGCAACGATGATGTTCATGCGATGAGTCCTTTCAAATACCTGAGAGTGCTTGTTGGCTTCAAGACTCTTCCGCTTTGACGGGATTCAGCGGAACGGCTTCGCCCTCGGCCGCATTGACGGGAAGTGCGGGGATGGAAAACCGAAGGCTGCCGGTCTTAACGGCAGAGTATAGCAGCCAACCCTACGCAGATGCCACGGCAGAATGGCATGCTGGCCGAAACCGAAAACCGGCTTTACTCGGCATACTTCTTGGCCACTTGACGACCGGAGATATAGGCCATGATTTCCGGAGTGCCGCCGCCGAACATATTGCCGCGCAGGTCGGACCAGATACGACCGATGCGGACCTCCGAGGTGTAGCCGAGGCCGCCGTAGATCGAGAGGGCCATATCGCCGACCTCGAAGCATGCGGTGCACCCGTAGCGCTTGAGGAGCGCGGAGTCGAGCTGGACGGGAATGCCGTTGTCAAGCTCCCAAAGCACCTTGTAGAGCATGTTGCGCGTATTCTGGACGCGGATCTCCATCTCGGTAAGCTTTTCCTGGATCATCTGGAACTTGGCGATCGGCTTGCCGAAAGCGATGCGCTGATTGGCATACGCGGCCGCATCGTCAAGGGCGGCCTGCGCCAGACCGAGCTGTTCCGCGACAATGAACGCACGCTCGACCTCGAAATTCTTCATGAGGAGCATGAAGCCTTCGCCTGGCTTGCCGACGCGGTCTTCCTCGGTCACGACGACGTTGTCGAGGTAGACCTCGCAGAAGGGGATGCATTGCTGGCCGATCTTATGGAGGGCGGCGGTGGAAACGCCTTCGCGATCCATGTTGATGAGCCAGAGGCTCATGGAGCCGTTCTCGCGCGCAGGATCCTCGTCCTTGGCCACCACGATCGTGTACGGAAGCTGGGCGCCCATGGTCACCCAGGTCTTCTGGCCGTTAAGGACGTAGGTGCCGTCTTCCTGTTTCTTGGCGGTGCAGGTCATGCTTCGATTGTCGGAACCCGCGCCCGGCTCGGAGATGGAGAGCGAGCACAGAGGCCAGCCGGTCTCCATGTAGGCATCGACGCACTTCTGAATCTGCTCGGGCGTGCCGAACGAACAGATATCGAGCATATCGAGGGAATTCTGATACAGGATGTGGTTGCAGCCCGCAGAGTGATACAGCTCCTCGATCATGAGGCCCAGCGTCACATGGTCTGCCGGAATCCCGCCGTATTCCTCGGGAATGCCCATCAGGCCGAACCCTGCGTCGCGGTACGCCTCGGCGATTTCATCAGGCATGGTATGGGTCTCATACATCTCCTTGATGACGTCTTCCGTGAAGTAGCGGTCGCAGAATTCGCGTACGCTTTCGAGCAGAAGCTCCTGCTCGTCGGTCAAGCTAAAGTCCATGAAGGGCCTCCGTCCGAACGGTTGCTATCGCCGGGCTTCTTCTCCCGACTTCTTCCTGAACAGAGAATACGCTGCGAAATTTCATGTGTGGATGGACAGAAATTCAATTCTATGTAGTTTCGTATTCCATTTACGAACGGGATCAATAGTTTTGATGAATCCATCGAATAGCCTTATAAAAGAGTATTGTTGCATCGTTCTCATCGCTTCGGCACAACTGATGATGCTACCATCTAAGACCCACAGAATTTATTTTCTGACCGAGAGGCGGAGTCACGTGGCATCGAAAAAGACCATGCTGGAGCTTGCAGATGCGTTCATCCGGCTGACCGAAGGCAAGCCGCCTGAGAAAATCTCCGTATCGGACGTCATCGCCGCCGCAGGGAAGAACCGTAAGACGTTCTACTACCACTTCGTCGATAAGAACCAGCTCATTGCATGGATCTTCCGATATGGTTTCGCCCAGGAGCTCGAGGCGAGGTTCGACGGCCCTCAGCTCGTTTTCGAAGGCGGCACGAAGGGGCCCTTCGTCGACCTTCCGTATTATGCGTTCGCGAAGCGCGGCGTCAGATCGATCGACGGATCGCAGATATTCGAGGCGCTCGCCGCCTGCTTCGAGACACGGCGCCGATACTACGCGAAAGTCCTGCGCATGAAGGATGCAGGAAATCTGACCGACTATCTGTACGGGCTGTTCATCCCGGCCATGAGGCGTGACGTGGAATTCGTGCTGAGCAACCGCCAATTGCGCGACGCGAGCATCGATTTCCTCGCGGAATTCTATACCGGGGCATTGCTCTCCATCATCCTGCGGCGCGCATGCGACCCGCACGCAGGGCGCATCTGCGAGGGAATCGGCCCGTTTTCCAACATCGTGCATGCATCGCTCGAGAACACCATCAAGGAACAGCAGCTTAGAAGGATGCTCTAGGCGAAATCCGAAAGAACGCCTCCGCGCACGCGAGGAGACTCGGGCTCGAGGCGCATGTCTGGGTGAACCCGCCCGCGCGACCTCGCCCGCAAGCCCTTCTATTTCTTGCGACGGGCGCGGAAGGCGGCCATAGGTTCGAGGCGCAATCCCCGCTTGTTATAGGAGACCGCGATGTCGTTCTGGATGTTGGCAACGGCCCCCGAGCGCCCGAATGCATCGAGGCATGCGTCGATGCTGACGGAATCGACGCGCTCTTCGGGCGGAAGCATGAGGGCTATCGTCCGATAGATGAGCCGTCTCAGAAGAGGCGTCTCCACCTCGGCCGCAGCCGGCGCGATGAGGAAGCCTTCTTCGCGGGACGTGCCCAGAGGAGCCGCTTCCCGTAGAAGAATCTCGTTCGCCCGAGCTTCAAGCAGGTCGTCCTCGTCGGCGATGAGGTTCATCGTGCGCGTCAAGGTTTCGAGCAGACGCGGGTTGCGGTCCTTCGCGCGTGCGACGATCTCGTGGCGCACGAAAGCGCGGAATCGATCGGTGTCGGCATTCGTGGCATCCTCGCGCCACCGTACGCCCGCAGCATCGGTCGCGACTCGATCCGTCGGCAACGATTCTATATATGAGCGGAGGTCGTCCCGCGACAGTTCGAGCAGGGGGCGACGGACGTCGACGCCCTGCACGAACGATGCGTGCTTCATGGCCCTCAGACCGCCCGGACCCGTTCCTACGATCGAGCGCATATAGAAGTTCTCCGCACGATCATCGGCGGTATGGGCCGTGAAAACGACGCCGGTATCGGCAGGGACTCCGAGATGCCAGCACGTGCTTTCGACCGCATCGCGCGCAGCGGCATAGCGTTCGCGTCGCGCCACGGATTCCATGTTGCCGCCCTCCCGCATGAGCGCCGGCATGTCGATTTCACACGCGAACAAAGGGATATCGAGAGCCTTCGCAAGCGACTCAACGAACGCCGCATCGGCATCGGAGGCTTCGCCGCGCAGCTTATGGTTGACATGGAGCATGGAGACGAAACCCAGCGCGCCGCGATTGCGCAGATCGGCTCCGATGTAGGCGAGCGCCGTGCTGTCCGACCCGCCGCTGACCATGAGCACGACCGGATTATCGACCGAGGCAAGGCTGCGCTCGGCGATAAGCGCTTCCACCCTTTCGATGGTGCGGCCTGCGTTCGAAACCCTGCCCTTGCGTGCGCCCATGGTTCGCTCCGGTTAGCGCGCGAGTCCGAAGATCTCGGAGAATTCCGCGACGATGCGTTTGACCGGAAGGCCGACGACGGTGTCGAAATCGCCGGACACTTCGTCCACGAACACGTCGGCAACGCTTTGGATGCCGTATGCGCCTGCCTTGTCCATAGGCTCCCCCGTCGCCACGTACGACTCGATGAGCCCGGGGGCGAGCTTCTTGAACCGCACGCGGCTCGTCTCGGCAAGCGTGCGAAAACCGAGGGAGACGTTGCCGTCTTCGGGCACATTGACGAGCCAGACGGAAACGCCGGTAATGACCTCATGCGTGTCGCCGGAAAGCGTCGAGAGCATACGGCGCGCGTCGCTCGGATTTTCGGGTTTGCCGAAGATCACGCCGTCGTGCACGACGATGGTGTCGGCGCCGATGACGGCGATCGTGCCTTGCGCGCCTTCGTCCAGCAATTCCTGGACGACCACGCCGGCTTTGCGCTCCGCAAGCTTCTTGGCGGCTTCTTCCGGATGCGCGAGCAGATCGGGTTCGAGCGTCTCGTCCACGTCGGAAACGCGGATCGTGAAAGGAATCCCCTCGCGAGCCAGCAGATCGCGGCGACGCGGACTTCCGCTTGCAAGCACGATGCGCACCGAATCGGGCATGAAGCCTTCCGGATTCTGCCCGGCTTCGAGATCGTGCTCGGCATCCTGATGTCCGGCTTCGCAATCCCGTCCGCCCGTGCGGTCTCGGTCGGCCGCGCAGCTCCGCCCGACCATGCGATCGCGTTCGGCCGTGCGTTCCCGCCCGGTCGTGCGTCTCCGTCCGGTCGTACGTCCCTGACCGACCGTGGAATCTCCTGTAACTTCCTGGTTTTCGCTCATCCTATCCCCTTCGTGCGCGTTTCGAACATCGTACCCGACGCGCATGACTGCAGCATGACTCCGCGAAAAACAGCATCGGCCTTCTATCAAAAAGGGACGCAGCCCCATGAGCTGCGCCCCTTCAGAGTGCTAAGCGATCTATCGGCTTATCCGAGCCATGGAGGCCGCATGCCTAGCGCTTGTTTCTGCGGCGAACGATGGCGAATGCGAGGATCGCAAGCGCGACGACTGCGACGATGCCTGCGGCAAGCGCGTAGTTGGCCTCGCCGGTCTGAGGCATGGCCTTGCCCTTGGCAGCCGACTTCTTCATGTCGCCGGGCTTATCGGTGCCGCCGGGAATGACGTTCGAACCGGGCTTGGAAGGCTTCTCGGTTTCAGGCGTCTTGCCCTTGATGACCTTCATGGTCAGCTGGATCGTATCGTCGTCGGTCGCCACGGCATCCTTGCCGTCGGGCCACTGGATCCCTTCCCACGTGAAGGAGAACACCTTGTGCGTACCGGACTGGGAATCGGCCGTAGCGCCGAACGAACCCTTGACCGTACCGACGATGGTGAGGTTCTTGCCGACTTCGGCATCGGTGTCGATCTTGATGCCCGGAACCGTGAGCTTCATCCAGCCGTCGGTGACGCCGGCCGCGTCCACGACCTTCTCAAGGTCGGAATAGGTCGTGATGGAAGAGGGATCGCTCAATACGAACTTGACGGTGACGGTCTTGCCGCTCACCTTCACATCGCTGACCTTGAAGCCATCGCCGAAATCGGTGGCTTTGACCTTGCTCGCATCGAGGTCGGACGGAAGCGTCATGCCCTCGGGAACGGTGAAGGTTGCCTCGAACGAGAACTTGATGGCGTCGAGAGCGATGGTGTCGTGGTTCGCGCCCGGATAGGCCGCCTCGATCTTATTCATCTGCTCTTGTATGGACGACGCGAGGATGGCGCCCGTCAGGTCGAACGTGGAGCCCTGGGCGGATTCGATGACGGCATCGTGCTCCGTATTGGCGCCAACCAGCATGTCGGCCGGAAGCTTGGAGGCCACGGGAGTGACGGCCTGGACCGTGAACAGGATGCCGTCGTCAACGGAGTTGGCGGTCGCATCCATGCCCTCGGGCTTCTGCACGCCTTCCCACGTGAAGGCGAAGACCTTCGTGGTGCCCGTTTCGGTCTTCGTCGCATGGGCCTTGAAGTCGCCGGTCACCGTGCCGGAAACGGTGGCCGTGTCGCCCGCAGGGAAATCGTCGTTCACCTTGACGCCGGGGATGGTGATTCCCATGGTGTCGCCAAGGTTGTCGATGACGGCCTCCTGAAGATCCTTGTACGTCTCGATGCCGTCTTTAAGCGTCATCTTGACGGTCACGGTCTTGCCGCTGACGGACACATCGGACACGGTGAAGGTGTCGGAGAATCCATCGGTCCTGACGGAATCCTTGTTCAGGTTCTCAGGAAGGGTCATGCCATCGGGAATGGTGAACGTGGCCGTGAAGGAGGAGGACATATCCGAGAGCTTGATGCCCGCATAGTCCGTCGTATTGGGGAACTGCGACTCAATACCCTTCATCTGGGCCTTCACCGTAGACGCTTCGATGGTGCCCGTGAAGTCGATCGTCTGGCCGGGAAGAACGGGGTATACGCTGTCGTGCTCGGTGTCGTTTCCGACCAGAATGTCGGCAGGAAGCGTCTGAGCGGCAGGCTTCACCACGAGAATCGTCTGCTGGATTCCCGTGCCGCGCGGGTCCTTGTTCGCCTGGATCTGCGAACCGGTCCACGTGTAGTCGAACTTCTTGACTTTGCCGGTCACGGTGTTCTCGGCGTACGAGGAGAACGTGCCTTCCACGACGCCCGTGGCCGTGAGTTCCTGTCCGTTGGTCACGTTGTCGGCATCGAGCGTGAGGCCGTCGACGGTGACCGTTATCGGCTTGGGAAGCGCAGCGGTCGATGCGTCGTCCTTACCGGTGGATTCCACGGCATCCTTGAGCTGCTTGTAATTGTCGTAGCTGCCCTTCAGACCGAACGTCACCGTGACGTTCTGGCCGTTGACTTCCGTGCTCTTCACTTCGAAGCAATCCCCGAGACCCGTCGCGGTGACCGTCGGATCGGACGGCACGACGACGCCGTCGGGCAGCGTGATGGTCGCTTTGAACGTGGACGACGTGCTGGAGAGCGTGATCTTGGTGAGGTCGTCCAAGCCGCCCGCGATGGAGGCCTCGAGCGCATCCATCTGGCTGACGATGCCGGACGCATCGACTGCACCGGTCATGCTGAAGGTCTCGCCCGTGGAGGCTTCCTTGATGGACGTGGTCTTGTCCTGAGAGCCGCTCCACATGTCGCTCGGAATCGTGGTGTCGCCCTCGACGTGTTCGACCGCGGGATCGTCATCCCACTTGAGGTAGTAGGTCACATCCTGCGTCAGCTTGGCCGCGCCGTCGATCTTGGCATGGGAGGAACCCGCGGCATCGTTGAACCAGTAGTAATAGCGGTCGACGGTCCAGAACCACTGCGTTTCCTGGATGTGCTTGTTTCCGAGCACATGGTATTTGCAGGTTGCGATGCCCGTATACGCAGCGTCGGTATCGGTGTCGGTCGGGCTTGCGATGCCCTTGGTCTTCGAAGAGATGGAGCCGTCGCCCAGGGATTTGAGCAGCGCATCGAGGGTCGTCTTGTCAGAGACCTTGGGCTGCTTCTTGACGACGGCGACTTCGCCGCCGTTCGCGTCGGTTTCGATATCGAACACGGCAGGGTTCTTCTTGAACACGCTATCCGCAGAGAAGGTGCCGCCGTTCGCGGAGAATTTGACGGTCACGAGCTGGTCTTCCCATTTGGCATACAGGTCGACGACGTTCGTGCCGGCAGGCACGGAAAGCATGCTGCCCGCAGCGACTTCATCGCCCGCGCCGTCGGGCTGGGTGGTCCAGCCCTTGAAGATCTTGCCCTCGATGGCGAACGCAGGGGCCGCCGCCGCGACCTCGTCGCCCGAAAGCACCTTGATGGTGCGGGAAGGATCGCTCGACGTTGCAAGGTACGTCACGTCGGTATCTGCGCCGTTATGGTACTTGACGGCATAGGACGATGCATCGCTTTCCCACTTCGCATACACCGTCATATCGGAGGAAACCGCATCGTCCGCAGAGAACGGCTGCTCGGTACCTGCCGCGTCCTTATAGAACCAGCCGAGGAACTTGTAGCCCGGAGCGAACGGGTCGCCCGGAACCGCAACGGAACCGCCCGAGACGGACTTTGCAGCCCCGAGGGCGTAGCCGCGCATGGCAAGCGCCGTTTGATCGGCGGTGGAACCATCCGCGAAGGAACCCGAGACCGGCTGCGTCGCGTCGTCGGCGTTGAGCTTGAACGTCACCTTGGCAGCGGGAACCCAGACATGCTTCTCGCCATCGCTCGATGCCTTGGCGACGGAATAATCGTAGGTCTGGCCATTCTTGTTCAGAGGCTTGAGCGCAGTGGTGGTCGGATCGGTGAGCGTGAACAGGGAGAGCTTCTCGTCGCCGTTCGCAGCGCCGTTCACGGGAATGGTGCTGCCCATGCTGCTGTTGTAGCTCGGCGCATACTTGACGAGATACGAGCCGCCCGTCACGACGAAGTTCTTCATCGTCTGGCCGGCGCCGTTGTCGGCATTGCTTGCTGCAGGGGTCTCGACGAGGCAATCTTCCTTGAATTCGATCGACCCGTTGGTCTGCGCCCCGAAGAGGGCGCCGCTGTTATTGCCGTCTCCCTTGATGGTGGAGTTGGTGAGAACGACGTCGCCGGTGTTCACGTTCAGGCCGCCGGTGCCGCCGTTGGTGAATTCAAGCGTGGAGCCGGTGACGTTGATCGTCCCGCCTGCTGCGCCGATCGAGATGCCCGCGGTCGAACCGGCGTTCGCCGTGATATGCGAGTTCACGATGTTCGAAGAGCCTTGGACGGTCATGCCCGTCTGGCCGTAGAACGACGGGTTGATCGTGAGGTCGGAATCCTCCATGTTCAGCTTGTTCACGTAGAAGGTCTGGCCGAAGCCCTTCACCGTGAGCGATGCGTTCTTGAGGTTGAGGTCGCGCGCGTCGAACCAGGTGCGAGCCTGGGAATTCACGTTGACCGTGCAGTTCTCGAATGTGATGCCGGACTCGTAGAAGTCGGTATTGCTCTTGTCGTCCGCCGTGATGGTGAGCTTGTCCTTGCCCGAAGAACCCTTGACGGTCCCGGCGAGGGACAGGCCGCGCGAACCGCTTGCACCCGCGTTGTTCTTGAAGACGTAGGTGCCGTCGGTGATGGTGGAGCCGGGCTGCGCGGTAAGAGCCGTCTTGAATCCGGTCATCGTGAGGGTGCCCTCGCCCGTGAGGGTGGCGCCGCTCGCAAGCACGATGCCGTCGATGCTGTTGCCGCTTCCGCTGATCTTCGCGCCGTCGGCCGCGACGGCAA